>NZ_UEXF01000019.1:213304-223554 GCF_900127505.1 thiotrophic endosymbiont of Bathymodiolus puteoserpentis (Logatchev)
CTCGGTGCAAACATCATTTTGCCTAAAAAAGCCCTTAAGCGAGACAATCGTTATCAACAAGACAAAAAGCGCAAACTGTGTAAAAGACGCGCAGCGATTGAGCCGATTATCGGACATCTTAAATCAGATTTTAGACTCTCTAGAAACCTACTCAAAGGGCAAGTTGGTGATGAGATTAATGTTTTAATGGCTGCCTGTGCTTGGAATTTGAGAAAATGGCTGGTGATAGCCACTATTTTTTTGTTTTGGCAAAAACTGGGCTTATTTTTTGTAAAATACCTAAGGTTTTTTGTGGTGCTGGATAAAAAGCAGTTTTGTTGATTTAGATGGTTGGGAAAATGGGTGGTTTTGGTTTGTTTGGAGTGAGTTTTTAAGGGGCGACTAAATAGGGTTGTTTGAGCAAGTACCTTAGATTGGTCTTTTTTCCAAAAAATATAACTCAGTATGCCAAGGTAAATAGGCAGTGCAATTGCCATACGCAACATCAAAACAACATTGCTATTCAAGCCTTCAAAATAAGCTAACTTAATAAATATGGATTTTAAGGCAAATAAAAATGTACCCAAGAATGCCAATAACAAACCTAAAGAGAATTTTTGTTGGGTGTTATTCATAAGTTTTACGATTATAATAGGCTTTTTTCACTAAAGACAGTCCAATGTTAAAAAAACTCGTTAAATTTCTAGAAAACAATTACCCTGATAGCAATGTTGATGATTATTTAGACGCTAAATATATACAACTCAGTAATCCGCAATTAAAACAAATCTCTGACGCTCTTAATAGCGGTGAATTGAAAATCAAACCCGCATCAAGCTGCACTGCAGAAAAGTTTATTTTTCATTTTGGCAATACCGCTATCTTAGTACAAAAAGATGGCAGCAACTACCAAGGCGAGTTTGCCTGGGAAACAGACTTCTTAGCAGTCCATTCAACCAGAAACAAAGGCAAGGGGTTTTATTTTATCGCATTTGAATTTGATAATAATTACCAAGTAACACTAAAAGAAACAGATAAACTATTAGAAGACCAAATCAGAAATGTTGAGCAAGACCAAGAATTGCTTGATAAAGCAATGCCTATCTTAAAGGGCTTTATGTCGGCTATAAGTGATTAAACACCTAACTTTGTTATTTTCTTAAGTTTTAATCCAGCCTTAAAGGTCGCTACTTTTCTTGCTGAAATTGTTACTGGCTCGCCTGTTTTTGGGTTTCTACCTGGGCGGGCTACTTTTTCTCTAATTATGAAATTACCAAAGCCAGATAATTTGACATCCTCACCCTTGGCAAGGGAGCCTTTAATCGTATCAAAAAAGTTATTTGTCATTGATAATGCTTGATTATGGGTAATGCCAATTTGCTCTACCAATAAATCAGCGATGTCTTTTTTAGTAATTGACATTATCTTAAAACAGCTGAGAACTTATTTTTCATTAAATTTAACATTTCATCTATTTTAACACTAATTTCCTCATCACTTAAAGTTTTTTCAAGTGACTGATAAGTTAGATTAAATGCAACACTTTTTTTACCAGGTTCAATATTCTCACCAATATAAACATCAAATAAACGCACACCAACAAAATCAGATTGTTGCAGCGCTTCAATACTATCAATTAATTCAGCGACAGGGATTGCTTTATTTAACACCAAGGCAATATCACGCTGAACCTCTTGATACTGGGAAAAAGCCTCGTATTTGGCGACACTGCCTGACAAGACGGCACTTAGACTGATTTCAAACAAATAACACTTAGGCAATGATAATTCTTTAGCCACATTCGGTGCTAATGCACCAATCCAGCCTACCTGCTCTCCATTAAGCTCTATCTTGGCAGTTTGTCCTTTTTGCAAGGCTGGGTGTTCATCTTCTATGAATGTAGCAGCTGTAGCTGTTAATTTAAGCAATGACTCCAAGTCGGCCTTTGCATCAAAGAAATCTAATGGTGTTGTCTCACTTGCCCATTGTGCATTAAAACGATTGCCAGAAACAATGCCTGCTAATTTATTTGACTGTTTGTTTGCTTCAACGCCATCAAAACACAATCCGATTTCAAAGAACCTTACATCACTGTGTCCGCGTCTTTGATTTGATTCAACACTTTGCAACAATCCTGACATAAGCGATGAACGCATCACTGACATATCTGCTGAAATTGGATTAGATAGGGTAACTTTATTAGCGTTAGCATCAACCAAGTTGTGATATTTTTCTGAGATAAAACTATAAGTAATGACTTCTTGATAGCCACGCGCCACCAAAGATTGCATGATATCGTACTTATCAATCTGAGCTTCTGACGCAACATTGATATTTGCATCAAGTGATAACTTCTGCACAGGTAGTTTGTCATAACCGTACAATCTTGCTAATTCTTCAATTAAATCTGCTGGAAGTCGAATATCAAATCTAAAACTTGGCGGGATAACAGTCCAAGAACCTTTAGTTTTAGTGCTGATTTGAAAATCTAAACTGGTGAATTTTTCTTCAATCCATTTAGCATCTAATTCAAAACCTAACACCTTGTAAATCTTATCTTGTGTAATGGTAATCGGCGCTAATACTGGTAAAGATGACTCGTCAATACAAGTATTTATGTCACTTGCTTGACCACCGCAAATCTCAATAATTAATTGTGTCACTCGATCTATTGCCAGCTCAGTAATAGCAAAATCCACACCGCGCTCAAAGCGCAATGATGATTCAGTATGCAAACCATAATTTCTTGCCTTTCCTACAATGGATACTGGCTCAAAAAATGCACTTTCTAATAAAATATCTGTGCTATCAGGCTGAGTGGCGCTATCCATACCACCCATTACACCCGCAATCGCAAGCACTGATTTATCATCAACAATCACCAAAGTATCCTCTTTTAGCTCAACCGTGGCTTCATTTAGCAATTCAACTTTTTCGCCTAATTTGGCATTTCTAACTTCAATGTTGCCGTTGATTTTTGCCATATCAAAAGCATGCATTGGCTGACCCAGCTCCAATAAAACAAAGTTAGTAATATCAACCACCGGCGAATGGACTGTTTGACCAGATCGCATGAGTTTATCAGCTATCCATCGTGGCGTTTTAAGTGTATTATCAATACCTGAAATGCTTCTAGTTAAATACTTAGGACAAGCAGTGGTGTTGTCAACACTAGACTTGACACTTGATGTGCCTTGCGCTAAAACACTAATACTAGGCATTTTAAATGGTAAGCCATAATTAGCGCTGACTTCACGCGCCACACCTAATATTGAGAAACAATCACCACGATTGGGCGTAATGTCTAACCCAATGATATTGTCATCTAAGCCCAAGTATTCTCTAATATTTTTACCAATTGGTGCATCAACATCCAACTCACTGATGCCGTCAGAATCTTCTGCCATACCTAATTCAGATTCTGAACAAATCATACCGAATGACTCAACACCGCGAAGTTTGGCTTTTTTGATTTTTAATCCATTTGGTAGTACAGCACCAACGGTAGCAACAATCACTTTTAAATCAGTACGAATATTGCTTGCACCGCAAATAATTTGTAGGTTGTTACTCTCACCAACATCTACCTGACACAGATTCAACTTGTCAGCATCAGGGTGTTTCTCACAAGATAGCACATAACCCACCACCACATTTTCAAAATATGGGGCAACTGGTGCAATGCCATCAACCTCCAAACCAGCCATTGTCAATTGCTCCGCCAGCACCTCATCACTAACAGTTGGATTAATCCATTCGCGCAACCATGTTGTTGAAATATTCATCTACCAATCACCCTATTTGAACTGTCGTAAAAAACGAATATCATTTTCAAAGAATAAGCGCAAATCATTCACACCATAACGCAACATTGTCAAACGCTCAACACCCATACCAAAAGCCAATCCAGTGTATTCTTCGCTATCAATCTTCACCGAATTTAAAACATTTGGATGAACAACCCCGCAACCCAACACTTCTAGCCAGCCTGTTTTTTTACAAACTCGACAACCCTCACCACCACAAATAACGCATTCAATGTCCGCTTCTGCAGATGGTTCAGTGAAGGGGAAATAGGAAGGACGAAAGCGCACTTTTAAATCTTGTTTTTCAAAAAATCCGCGCAGAAAATCAATCAACAAGCCTTTAAGTTGTGCAAAGTTTGCATCTTTATCAACAATCAAACCTTCCACCTGATGAAACATTGGCGTATGGGTAATATCTGAATCACAACGATATACCTTACCCGGTGCAATAATGCGCAGGGGTGGTTTTTGATTTTCCATAGTGCGAATTTGCACTGGCGAAGTGTGTGTTCTTAACACCGAACCTTCGTCAAAATAAAAAGTGTCATGCATAGCGCGCGCTGGATGATGCTCAGGAATATTAAGTGCAGTAAAGTTGTGAAAATCATCCTCAATCTCAGGCCCAGTCTCTACTTCAAAACCATTTTTCACAAACAAAGATTGAATGCGCTTAAGCGTAATAGTAACAGGATGAAGTCCGCCCATTTCAACATTACGACCTGGCAGAGAGACATCTATTTTTTCACTCAATAGACGCTTTTCTAACGCAATTGTTTCTAAGTTATTTTTGCGCTGGGCTAACAAATCTTGCACAACGCCTTTGGCTTGGTTAATCACCCCACCCATTTTAGGGCGTTCCTGCGCACTCAACTGCCCAAGCCCTTTAAGAAGAGCTGTTAGCTCACCTTTCTTACCTAAAAGTGCAACCCTTAAATCTTCAAGTTCGCCTAAACTTTGTGCTTTTTCAATAGAGTCTTTTGCTCTGCTGAGAATATCATCTATCATTGTAAATCAATTATTTGCGCGTTAAACGCGCTGTGCCATTGCCATAAAGTATGTACACCTGATCACCAACTCTCAATCCTTGCTTAGATTTTTGTACAAAAGCTTTGATTGCGCCACTGCTTAATTTAACTAAAAATTCAAACCCAGTGTCACTCGTAGCATCTTCCTCAATTGCTCTGCCTGCCATTGCACCTAGCAAACCACCAATAATAGCACCTGCAACCTTATCGCTATCATCACTACCGACTGCACTAGCGCCAGCTACAGCGCCTAACGCTGTACCAATACCAGAACCCATGCCTTTAGAGCCTGATAATCGAACTTGCTTAATAGAAACAATACTGCCTTCTAACACGCTAGACAATCGACCAGTTTCAGTAGAAGAATAAGTGTTTGCACCCCTTTCATCTTGTGTAAAACGATTTGTTGAAGATTGACAAGATGTCAAAAATACAACTAATATCATTAAAATAATATTGTGTTTCATACGCCCCCTTTCTTTTATTTAAAACTCTATTCTAGCATTATTTAGTCAAAGCTGCTTTCGCTTGGTCTGCAATTTTTGCAAATGCTGGTTTATCAAAGATTGCAATATCTGATAAAACTTTACGGTCAATTTCAATACCTGCTTTGCTCATGCCGTCAATCATTCTTGAATAACTCAAGCCATTATTGCGTGCTTCAGCGTTAATGCGCACAATCCAAAGTCTACGAAATTGACGACGCCTTTGACGACGATCACGGTATGCGTATTGTCCTGCCTTGATAACTGCTTGTTTAGCAACACGATAGACTTTTGACCTTGCGCCATAGTAACCTTTAGCTTTCTTTAAAATTTTCTTATGTTTTGCGTGCGCTTGCACACCTCTTGATACTCTTGCCATTTTTTATACTCCTATTAATTAACTTTTAACTGCTTTAGTGTTTACCGAATAGTGTTAACTATAGGGTAACATTTTACGAACCATTGGAACATCAGCCTTCTCGACTGTGTCTGGTGCACGCAAACTACGCTTTCTAGAAGTACTCTTTTTGGTCAAGATGTGACGCAAGTGAGAGTGTTTACACTTATAACCGCCACTGGCAGTCTTTTTGAAGCGCTTTGCAGCGCCTCTATTGGTTTTTAACTTTGGCATAATTTTCTCCTTGTCCTTTGGACATATTTGTTATTCGTATAAATAACGTTATTAAAAATAAAGAGACAACAAAATTGGGTTGGATTAAACCCAATTTTTTATCTCTTTTTCGATTTGGGTGCCAGCATCATGCCTAGCTGACGACCCTCCATCTTTGCTTTTTGTTCTACATTAGCAAATTCTTCTGTGTCTTTTTCAATTCTATCTAACATTTTCATACCCAGTTCTTTGTGTTGCATCTCACGACCACGGAACCAAATACTCACTTTAACCTTGTCACCATTATCTAAAAACTTAACCAAATTTCTAAATTTAATTTGGTAATCGCCCTCTTCTGTGCCAGGGCGGTATTTAATAGTTTTAACCGTTGTTTTCTTTTGTTTCTTCTTTTGGTCACTTAGCTGCTTCTTTTGCGCATACTGATATTTACCAAAATCCATCACCTTACAAACAGGTGGCTCAGCGTTTGGTGATACTTCAACTAAATCTAATCCAGCATCTTTTGCTATTTTTAGCGCTTCTGTTGTACTTAATACACCAGCTTGCCCGCCTTTGCTATCAATCGTACGCACCTGAGGTGCCTTAATGTATTGATTGATGCGTATTCTGTTTGGTTTTTTAATAATTACTCCTGATTGATTAAATCTACAAACGCATCAATTGACATAGACCCAAGGTCTTCACCACCGCGTCTGCGCACTGAAACTTGTTTATTTTCCATTTCCCTGTCACCTATCACTAACAAATATGGGAAGCGTTGCATAGAATGTTCACGTATTTTAAAGCCTATCTTCTCATTTCGCAAGTCCGAAATCACTCTAAGCCCTTGTTTTTTTAATTTTTTCTCAACATCAGTAACAAAATCAGCTTGTTTTTCAGAAATATTTAAGATAACTGCTTGGATTGGCGCAAGCCACGATGGAAATGCACCTTCGTAGTGTTCAATCAAAATACCAATAAATCTTTCTAGAGAGCCGACAATAGCACGGTGCAACATAACGGGGGTTTGTTTAGAACCATCTTCAGCGATAAATTGTGCATCCAAACGCTGTGGCATGGAAAAATCCACTTGCAATGTACCACATTGCCATTCACGCTCTAAACAATCTTTTAAAACAAATTCAATCTTAGGACCATAAAACGCACCCTCGCCTTCTTGCAACTCCCAAGCAATACCTTTAGCGTTTAGCGCCTGTTCCAATGCTGCTTCTGCACGGTCCCACACTTCATCTGAGCCAACACGCTTTTCAGGACGGGTAGAAAGTTTGATATCTACATTTTCAAAACCAAAATACTTATAAACTCTAAAAGTTAAGTCAATAAATGCTGACACTTCTGATTGAATTTGCTCGCTACTACAAAAAATATGCCCATCATCCTGCACAAAATTACGCACTCGCATAATGCCGTGCAAAGTACCTGAAGGCTCATTACGATGGCAAGAACCAAACTCTGCCAAACGCAATGGCAAATCACGATAAGACTTCAAGCCTTGATTATAAATCTGAATATGCGCAGGACAATTCATGGGTTTTACTGCATAGTCACGATTCTCACTTGATGTGGTAAACATCGCATCACCAAATTTATCCCAATGCCCTGATTTTTCCCAAAGACTTTTGTCAATCAATTGTGGTGTATGCACTTCTTTATAACCATTGTTTCTAAATACCAAACGCATATATTGTTCAACGATTTGATATAAAGTCCAGCCCTTCTCATGCCAAAACACCATACCTGGCGCTTCTTCTTGCATATGAAACAAATCTTGTGTTTTGCCGATCTTGCGATGGTCACGCCTTGAGGCTTCCTCTAAACGGTGTAAATAGCTTTCCAATTCTTCTTTATTGCGCCAAGCCGTGCCGTACACTCGTTGTAGCATTTCATTATTGCTGTCTCCTCGCCAATAAGCACCCGCCAATTTCATCAACTTAAAAGCCCTAAGTTTGGCGGTTGAAGGCACATGTGGCCCGCGACACAAATCAATGAAATCACCTTGCTGATAAAGTGACAAAGCTTGCTCGGCAGGAATAGAGGCAATAATTTCTGCCTTGTAATACTCACCCTTATCTTTGAAAAATTTAACCGCATTATCGCGTGACATTTCACTGCGCTCAATCTTGAGATTTTGCTTGACCAGCTTATTCATATTTTTTTCAATTTTGGCTAAATCACCTTCTGAAAAACCGTCTTTATACGCAAAATCATAGAAAAAACCATTGTCAATTACCGGCCCAATAGTTACTTGCGCCTCAGGATAAAGCATCTGCGTGGCCTGTGCCAACAAATGTGCAGTAGAATGGCGAATCACCTCAAGCCCTTCTTCATCCTTATCGGTGATAATAGATAAAATACTGTTAGCTTCAATCACAAATGAAGCATCCACCAACTCGCCATTTACCTTACCAGCAAGAGTTGCCTTAGCTAAACCTGAACCGATTGACTTAGCAATATCAAAAACACTAACGCTCTGGTCAAAGGATTTTTCGCTACCATCTGGCAGGGTAATAATTGGCATGAACAAACTTTAAAAATAAAAAAGGAGTATTTTACCTTATTTATCTACACACTTGACTTCTGCGTGCAACGCTCAAAACAAATAAAATCATCCGCACCTTTAAATTTAAGATACGGATTGCCTATGGTTATCTGTCCAGTTCCACCACGTTATTCCAGTTTGAGCATTTGAATCAATAATTCTCAAGCCACTTACAATCGTCATTTTAAGGGTTTGAGTTTTTGCTTGCAAAAAGCTAAAAAATAAAAACTCAAACCCTTAAACTTCCCCCCTAAATTAGGGTGGTAGTTGCCGTAACATATTAACTTTTTTTCTACTACAAAAAGGAGAATATATGAAACAGAACTACCACATGAATGCGAATACTAATGCACATTCAAGAGCGATTATACACGGGGCTAAGGCTTCGAATACTACCTTAGCACACCGCTTTGGTGTTAGCACTAAAACCATTGCCAAATGGAAGAGTCGTGATTTTGTTAAAGACAAAACCTCAAGACCAAAGACAATACACTACGCTTTAAATGAGACCGAGCGTGAGATTATTCGAGTAGTACGAACCCTCACTTGGTTAGAACTTGATGACTTAACTGATAGTATTGTTGCCTGCATGCCAAATGCCAATAGGAGTAATGTATATCGCACTTTGGTGTGTTTTGGCATTAACCGAGTGCCACAAGAAAAGAAACAACAAGCCTCTACATTTAAGGAATATGAGCCTGGATATTTACACATTGATGTTACCTATTTACCAAAACTAGCGGGTAAGAAGCAATATTTGTTTGTTGCCATTGATCGTGCTACTAGGGTGCTTTATTTTGAGATTTATGAGAATAAAACCGCTATCAATGCCGTTGAGTTCCTTAATAATTGCAAGGACTTTTATCCTTTTACAATTACGCATATATTAACTGATAATGGCTTAGAGTTTACTGATAAGTTTGTCACTAAAGACAAGCAAGTTAGTGGTAAACACAAATTTGACAAACTCTGTTCACGCAGTGAGATTGAGCATCGATTAACACAGCCTGCAACCCCTAAAACCAATGGCATGGTCGAGCGCGTCAATGGCACGATTAAGAATGCAACAGTTAAGGCGATAACGTATCAAAACATTGATGAAATGAAGCAAGATTTGAACAAGTTTTTGATTTTTTATAATTTTAATCGTGGACATGGTGGACTTAGAAAAGAGATTGAGGTAAGGACGCCTTATGAGGCTTTAGAGTATTGGTATAATTTGAAGCCTGATTTGTTTATCAGAAAGCCTGATATGTTTCGGAGTGTGGTTTTTGAAAGTAGGGGATAACGTGGTGAAACCTGACACCTTGTAGATTCGCATCATAAGTGCACAACTAAGTTCAACCAGCATTAGTATATTTTGCTTGGTTTAGGTCAAGCAAAATACATTAAACCTTTGAATAAAATCAGAGGTTCAGCCAATCAAATTACTCCTTATAAATATAGAGAACACCAAAACCGATGGTACGATGATTGGCTTGGAACGACGCTTTATCGTCGTGGACGTACAAGATACGACCATTCATTCCATCAGCAGACCGAACCCACAAGCGGGCATGGTCGCCAAGAGTTTCGAGTGCGACGAATTGATTATGGCGGTAGCCATTGAGTGGCATTTTAAGAAAGCTGGAGAAGGCTCATCAACAGGAGTTGTGGTAATCATTGGCTAATTCTGTCTCAGTTGGAACACTAAATCCTGCTGGGAAAATGTCATTATCACCACCAGAGCCCCCTACATTAACCCAATATAGAGACCTTTGCATAACCCAACCAAAAAACCACCAA
>NZ_UEXF01000019.1:225030-228050 GCF_900127505.1 thiotrophic endosymbiont of Bathymodiolus puteoserpentis (Logatchev)
CAAAAACAAGAGAATAAACAACGATCATCCATTCGCTATATTGTTGAACGCACTTTTGGCTTACTCAAACTACATCATGGATTAGCCAAGGCAAGATACCTTGGATTAGAAAGAAACAAAACTAGAGCGCAACTTATTGCTATGATTCACAATCTTAAAACTGGGATGAATATTTTTAAACAAATGCGAAGTCTAGGGGATTGTTACGCCCAATGAGTGGGAGAGGACTAAAAATAGGGAAATAAAGCAATAAACAGCTGGGAAAATAAGGTTTTTTTTGAACTTTATGAAAAAATACAGGTAGTTTTGAAAATATTTTTGAAAAAATCTAAAAATTGAAATTAGGGTGGAGAATTATGAGTTATGCAAAAGTCTCAATATAATTTATAAAAACCATAAAATGGCACATTTTTCACCAAAAACTCGGTAAATAGCTAGTTATTATTCTCATTTTTAGGTGGAAAATGCGCTATTTTCTGTATTCCCTAAATCACACTAAGTTAATGCAGAGGCCTCTTATTGATTATTTTGTCTAAATCAATAAGTTTGGTGAATTTACGATAGATGTGGTTGGCTGGCACTAAGTCTTCTAGGTTGGTGATTTCTGTTTGAATGGTCATTATTTTTTTAAATTGTTGATATTTATAGTATTTTAATACAAACATAGTGCTTTTTGGTTGTTTTGTGGGTTTTTATTTTCAACGGTCCCTTTGTAGTAATTCAAGTACTAATTTAGTCTTGAATGCTGAGGTGTATTTAGTTCGTTTTTTACTCATATTTTTTACTCCGATTTTTTTTGTTTAGTTTAACGGGTTCGAAATAAGAAAGTTCGGGTTGTTGTTTGAAATTGTTGGGGTTTTATAATTCAACGGTCTCCTACACAGCAAGACTCGCATTTCTTCTAAATAATGGCTTGTCTTTGGGTACAATACTCATAAATTTTAAAAAAACTTAAATCAGTTATTGACAGATTTTTATTATCAATACCTAATATTAGGTGATTGAAACTTTTTGGTAAATGGAAAAAATAAACAACAATTAAGAGTTAAAAAATAATGGAAGTAACAACAGAAAAACTCCTAACAAATCATTCCAGCCGACCACTAATGCTACAGCTGAATTCAAGCGTTATGTTTTCAAACACCTCTAATAAACACAACAAAAATACTCTATAAGGATATCAACAATGAAAAATAATAAAGATCGAGACCTGAGCAAGGCAAAAGTTTACTTAATTGGTAGCGGCATAGCTTCACTTGCTAGTGCGCTCTATTTAGAAAAAGATGCCGGTGTTCTGGGTAAGAATATTTATATCCTCGAAAAAGACAACATTCCAGGTGGCGCTCTTGACGGAGCAGGAGAAAGAGAAAAAGGCTTTGTTGTGCGCGGTGGTCGAATGCATGAAATACACTACGAGTGCTATTGGGAGTTACTGTCTCATATTCCTTCTTTGGAAGATGAAAGCATTTCTGTAAGAGATGAATCATTTGAGTTTAATGAGCGATTTGTATCAAATGGTCAAGCCAGGCTCTTGAAAGAAGGTAAAAAAATAGATGTATCTTCTTATGGTTTATCATTAAAGCAACAATCTGATTTTTTAAAACTCACATTTGTTGCAGAAGAATCATTGGGAAATAAAAGAATCATGGACTGGTTTGATGCTGATTTCTTTGAGACCAACTTCTGGTATATCTGGACATCAATGTTCGCTTTTCAAAAATGGAGTAGTCTTGCAGAAATGAGGCGTTACATGAAACGCTTCATACATCTGGTTGATGGACTTTATAAACTGGGTGGGGTTATGCGTACCAAGTATAATCAGTATGACTCTGTTGTTAGACCCATGAAGAAATATCTGGAGCAAAAAGGTGTTCAATTTCAAATGGGAAATGAAGTGATTGATATTGATTTTGATATTGCTACCGACATTAAAACGGCTACTGTGATTCATCTTAAAAATAAATCTGAAATTGTTCTTGGTGAAAACGACTATGTCTTTATTACCAATGGCTCTATTACAGAAAGCACTGATAATGGGAGCTGGGATACTCCTGCAAAACTAAAAGGAATGACAGAGTCCGGTTCTTGGATGTTATGGAAAAAGCTTGCGGCTAAAGATAAAACCTTTGGCAATCCATCGCCTTTCTGTGACAACATTGATCTTCAAAAATGGTATTCATTTACAGCCACCATGCATGATTCTACATTTCAAGATTATATGGAAAACTTTTCCGGAAATGTTGATGGTACAGGTGGCCTCGTCACCATAACTGATTCAAACTGGTTAATGTCGATTGTGATAGCTCGGCAACCCCACTTTCCTAACCAGGCGGACGATGTGAAAATTTTCTGGGGCTATGGACTCTACCCCGATAGAAAGGGTAATTTTATCAACAAAACAATGGCAGAGTGCACCGGTGCTGAGATGCTTGAGGAGTTGTATTATCATTTAAAAATACAGGACCTTATGATGCCTATTACTGAAGCTGGAAAAGTAAACTGTATTCCTGTCGCCATGCCTTTTGTAGACAGTCTCTTTATGCCTCGTGAGCCAGGCGATAGACCAGATGTAATACCTGCTGGCGCAACAAATTTTGCATTTTTAGGTCAATTTGCAGAAGCACCGAAGGACTGTGTATTTACAGTCGAATATTCTGTTAGAACGGCTCAAATGGCAGTTTATAATTTATTTGATACCGATAAAGAAGTGCATCCAATGTACAATTCTGCTCACAATCCAAAATATTTGTTGAGAGCAATTAAGGCGATTCACAGATAACTTACAGCATAAGAATAATTAGGGTTAGAGTGTAATTTAATAAGGCGAATTCAACCCATAAGTGCAACACTTCCATTTAAAAAATAGTCCTTGCCAGTCATCTTGGCAAAGACCTCAAATGGGGTCTTGTACCCCAAGCATTTTCTAGGTCTATTATTCATTAAATCTGTTGCCCTAAATGCTTCTTTCTCACTCACATTATCCAAAGCCATTCGCTTAGGGAAGAATTGCCTTAACAGTC
>NZ_UEXF01000019.1:230876-234772 GCF_900127505.1 thiotrophic endosymbiont of Bathymodiolus puteoserpentis (Logatchev)
GTCACCCCAGCCATCAATCTTTACCCATTTACCCTCATCAAGGTCTTTATAGTAAGTGAAAAAATGCTCAATTTGATCTTTAAGCGTTACTTCCACATCATCAATGCATTTAATATCTCGATAAGATTTGCAGAGTTTGTCAATCGGCACTGCCAAAATCTTATAGTCTCTGCCTGCTTCATCGGTCATTCTTAAAACGCCAATAGGGCGCACCGTAATCACCGAATCGTGAATCAGAGGATAAGGCGTAATCACTAGCACATCTGCAGGATCACCGTCATCGGCTAAGGTTTCTGGTACAAAACCGTAATTGCATGGATAAAACATTGGCGTTGAGATAAATCTATCAACAAACATCGCACCTGTTTCTTTGTCAATTTCATATTTGACTGGTGATGACTGAGCGGGTATTTCAATAATTACATTGACTTCATCAGGTATATTGCCTGCTGATACGGGTTTTAAACTATTTTGCATTTTATTCCTTATTTTATAGAGCGCCTTTCAGAGTACGCCTTTTAGTTAAATTAAACACCTGTTGCTAAAAGTCCACCAACAAGCTACCTTACATTACTCTTCAATTTTTAGTGCAAAAAACCACCTCTACACTGGCAATAAAGCTTAAAATCTCTGCCTTTTTTATCTTGTATAAAATTTTATTGTTATCATGGTATGACGCAACAATCTCATTTTTTTTAAGAATGATAAGTGATTGAGCGATGTTAGAACGAGAAGTCCCGACCTGTTTTTGAATGTTGGCTACCGACAAACTATTATCACTTAATGCCCTTAAAATTTTTAAACGCACTGGACTTGCGATTGCCTTTAAAACCTTTGCCACTTTATCACTGTTTTTTTCTAAAAACTCCATCTTAATTTAATACCATCATTACTATATTGTTATTCAATAATCCAGTCATTACCTACTCGTCAAACCAAGTTTGTGTATTATTATTTTTGCTCTGACGCCAAGGCATAACCCACATTTGATAAAGCGAAGTAGAAAGCATAATGGCAGAAGCAAGACTATAGCCAAAACCGCCAATAATAACCAACCAAGCAAAGGCTGGATCAATACGCGTTAACCACCAAGCGCTAATATCAAGTATTAAAAAAGCAAAAGGGATAAAAATAATGATTGCTTTTATCCCTTTGTTAAAACCAACACTTAACGAGAATATCAGTCCAACAAAAAAGAAAATAAAGGCAATGCCAAATAAATGAATATGCGATATGCGTGTTAAGCTGGAAATATCTACCGCACCCTCTGTTGCTGATAATCCTTTAATAACCTCAAATTTAGTAATGTTAGGCAACGCTGGAATACTGGTATGACAAGAAGCACAACGCTTTAAAACAATCGGCTGAATTTCATTTTTCCACCTTTGTTGCTCTGCACCATGTTTTACCCAATTAATAATTTTTAGTCTTTCCTTAACAGGCGCCTTGTCTTTCATCGAACCATTTAGTTTGTTTTCTAATTTGGAATTAGAGCGATTACCATAATAACTATAGATCACATCGTCAATAGAGAGCCCAGGCTTACCATCAGATTGACCATGAGTTAACATAATTTGCACGCCAGCCATCATCAACCCTACACCAATCACTAAAATATAACCTGTAAATAAAGCCTTAAGCGACAGTGGAATATTAGATAAATTCATCATAAACCTCGTTTAATTAACATTGTTCCCATGGTAGACCATCATAACACCAGCCATTGATATTACCTCGGTGCTTATTGGCATCTAAATCCCCTTCAAACCCTGTTGTGATATGAGCGACATTTTTAAAGCCTTTTTTGATTAAGAGTTCTCCTGCTTCCATTGAAAGTCTGCCTGCACGACCAATTAAAATAATTTCTGCATCCAAAGGATAATGTGTATCTACCAAAAGTGCGAAGACCGCTTGAGAAAATCGAGTATTAATCCTCCATTCTGGGCCTTCCATCCATGACAATAAAACACTATCAATTGCATGTCCGACAAACTTATACTCCACGGAAGAGCGCACATCCAAAAATAATATTTTGTTGTCTTGCTGTAACTTATCATAGGCTTGTTTAGGGGTTAGTTCAATTACTTTCATTGTTATATTCCTGTTAAATTGAAATGTGATACCAAGGTGGACATTAGACTTATATTTCTATTTTTGCATTAAGGTTAACATTGTTCCCATGGCAGGTCATCATAACACCAGCCATCCAAATTACCGCGTTGCTTTAGAGCGTCTAGATGCCCTTCAAAGCCCGTAGTGATATGCGAAATATTTTTAAAGCCTTTTTTAAGTAAGGCATTACCAGCATCCAAAGAGCGACTACCAGAGCGGCAAATTAAAATAATTTCAGCATCTAATGGGTCAAATCTATCCACTAACAATGCTGATACCGTATGGCAAAACCTAGGGTTAACCTCCCATTCCGGATCATCCATCCAAGGCACTAAAATACTACCTACTGCATGACCAACAAACTTATACTCCACGCAAGAACGCACATCTAAAAATAAAACTTGGTTATTTTGTTGTATTTTTTCGTTCGCTTGTTCTGGCGTCAACTCAATCACTTTTTTCACTATGCCCTCCTATATATTTAATAACAAGATTATTGCTAGTAGCAAAATCTAAAATTTGATTCAGTAGTATTAAATTTGTTTCCTCTAAACAAGTTTTTACCTTAATACCTTTAATGCCATTAATATTAAAAACATGAACACATTGTTTGGATTGTTGAGTGACAGTGTGTGCATTAACTAATCTCTCGGTCCAATCGCTAGGTCTAAACTTAATACCCTTATCGCAGTGTCCGTATACTATAAAATTTTGCATCTGTTCCTTTATAAAATTAGTGGCAGAATTCTACATAACCCAAGGAGGAAAGGTTCTCCGCTCTACCAAACGGATCAACATATAATAATTATCAAGCAATAACCATTCCAACTTTACAATTAATAGATAAAAACAGGTGCCAAAATCCAAAAATAGAACCAAAAAATCCAAAAAATAATTTTCTCACATAAAAAACTACTTTTCAACCAGCCAGTCTATGATTATTACTAACAGTCAACTAATTAGAAGTGTTATAAGCTTGTTCAAACAGTTTTTCATTGGTTTTTCTGATTTTTAGACGAGCGTCGTCCTTACTTAATGGGGCTGTTGAAAATAAAAACCCAAAAAACACCATATTTATAGTAAAATACTATTAATATCAATAACTTAAAAAAATAATGACCACTCAAACAGAAATCATCAACCTAGAAGACTTAGTTCCAACCAACCACCTCTATCGTAAATTCACCAAACTTATTGATTTAGACAAAATAACCAATAAGCACTTAACCACAATTGCTGGTAATAGTAATTACAAAGGCTACGGTATCAACACCCTATTTAAAACATTGTTATTACAACATCTAGAAGATATTAGCGACAGAGCGTTAGAAAGATTCTTACAAGAAAATACCGCTGCCAAATGGTTTTGTAATTTCGCTTTAAGCGATAAAACGCCAACTTATAGTATCTTTTCAAAGATGCGAACAAAAATAGGCACACATCTTTTATCCAAAATTTTTAACGAAGTTAAAAATATACTTAAATCCAAAGGCTATCTAAATGAAGTCTTTACCTTTATTGACGCTTCTCATTTAGTCGCAAAAGCCAACCTTTGGCAAGAGCGAGATTTAGCCATTGCTAATAAATTAGAAAAACTCAACAACACAACGCTACCAAAGGTGGCTTATGACCAACAAGCAAAGTTTGGCGCCAAAGGTAAAAATAAATTCTGGTATGGTTTTAAAAAACACATTAGTGTGGATATGCAATCAGGGTTAATCAACAAAGTTGCATTAACCCCTGCTAACATCACAGATGCCAAAGGTTTAAAACATGTACTACCA
>NZ_UEXF01000019.1:238254-285827 GCF_900127505.1 thiotrophic endosymbiont of Bathymodiolus puteoserpentis (Logatchev)
GATTTAGTTAACATTTTTTTAAGCAAAACGACCAAGAAATAAGAGGTATTTTAACAAAAGTTGGTTGATTTGTCTAGGGTTATTGTTGGTTTTATTGTTATAAATCAATTTGTTGTGTGGTTTTTAAGGGTTGACTAATTACTGTATTGCCAAATGATCAACAACAGCATAAAACCTTATTTTGTTAAGGTCAAAGGTGGATTAAAAAATAGAGTGGGTGGAAAGTGAGATTTTAATGATAACTTCTATTTGTATAACGGTCTTTACAAAAAGAACTGTAGCTTAAATATCATTTTTATCTTCTTTTTTGAGAAAACCATTAGTGTCAATTTTTTCAGACTTAACAGTTGTTTTCTTACCGTCATTTTGATTGGTTTTCTTATTTAAATCTTTTGCAGCTTTGTTATTCTTAGACAATGTGCTTTTAATCCATTCTTTGGCATTATCCTTATTGCACTTTGACGCTTCTTTTTCAATGTTGTATTTTGCATCAGAATTGGTATCATCTGATAATAAACCCATACTAATAGCAATACCACGAAAAGATGCCTCGCCTGCAGATAGCGCGCCCAACGGAATAACGATTAAGGTCAACACGGTTGACACTAACACACCAAATAATAGTGAAATAGCCATGCCCTGGAAGATTGGGTCAGACAAAATAACGCTTGAACCACCAACAAGTGCAAAAGCAGTAATCATAATAGGACGCGTTCTTGACGCACAAGAATTTACCACTGCATCAAAGAACGGCACACCTTTGGCGTATTCTTGCACCGTAAAGTCTACCAATAAGATTGAATTACGCACAATAATGCCTGCTAAAGCAATCCAACCAATCATTGAAGTGGCGGTAAATTCTGCACCAAGTAACCAATGCCCTGGCACAATGCCCAATAGTGTCAGCGGAATTGGTGCCATAATTACTGCTGGTACGATGAAATTGCCAAATTGCCAAACAACCAACATATAGATAACCACTAATGCTACCGCAAATGCACTGCCCATGTCTCGGAAAGTTTCATAAGTAACCGTCCATTCCCCAGTCCATTCAAAACTTGGCACAGTTTGATCTTTTGGTGGCCCTAAATACTCACCTTGTAGTTGCTTACCATTAACCGTTTTATAATCTAATAACAAATCATCAACGCCAAACATTGCATAGATTGGCGCACTTAAGCGCCCTATTGGCTCACCTAAAACATACTCAATATCCGCTAAGTCCTTGTGGAAAATCAAATCATCTTGTTTCTTATAAACAAAAGAACCCAATTCAGAAACTGGAATCATGCCACCATGTTGTGAAGGCACTGGTAATTGCGTCAAATAAGACAGTTGTGAGCGTTTAGACAATGGTATTTTAATACGAACACGCGAAGGTTCAAGCGCATTTTTGAGGCGAATCGTAGTCACATTAAAACTACTCATTGCCATTGCTAAGGTTTCTTTAATGACCTGCACACTTACGCCAAAACGCGATGCTTTTGCGGTATCTACTTGAAAGTTAATCACTGGATACTCATCACGCATCAAATTATCAACATCTGTCATCGTGCCTGAGGCTTTAAACATTTTAGTTAAATCATTGGCTAACTTACGACGCGTTGCTTTATCGGGTCCGTATACTTCTGCAACCACTGGACGCAATACTGGTGGCCCAGGTGGCATTTCAACCACAGCATAATTAGCACCAACATCAAGTGCTACTTGCTGAACTAATTGTCGAGCTTCAAGTGCAATTTCATGACTTGAACGCTCACGCTCACCTTTATCTACTAATTGGATTTGCAATTCGCCTTCTGATGATTTTTGCCTTAAATAAGAATGCCTCACTAAGCCGTTAAAATCAAATGGCTTGGCTGTTCCTGAATAAGTTTGAATAGACACGACTTCTGGCATTTTGCGTAGTATTTGTGCCATCTTATGTAGTGTTGATGCTGTGTTCGCTAATGCGCTACCATCAGGCATATCAAGCGATACACCAAACTCTGATTTGTTATCTAATGGCAACATCTTCACTGGCACTGCTGTGGTATAAAACATTGACATTGACAAGAAAAATGTTATTACCAAGCCAATTAAGAAACCCATTCCATAAACTTTAACACTGAATAATTTAGAAATAGTTGAATGAAAGAATGCGTGCAATACCTTACCTTCTCTTTCTTCTTTTGCATGCATCTTGTGCAATACACCTATTGGTGGCACAAATTTCATAATGAAGTAAGGGGTAAATACGAATGCTGCAAACAACGAGAACATCATTGCTACCGAGCCTAATACTGGGATTGGCGCCATATACGGGCCCATCATACCACTTACTGCTGCCATTGGAACCAGGGCAGCAACCACAGTAAAGGTTGCTAAAATTGTTGGATTACCCACTTCACGCACTGCATCAATCGCAGTGGCAATAGTAATTTTGTTGTCAATCAGCCAGCGTCGGTAAATATTTTCAGTGACAACAATTGCATCATCCACCAAAATACCAATAGAGAAAACCAACGCAAATAAACTCACTCTATCAATGGTCATGCCCAACATCCAAGCTGAGAAAATAGTCATTAATAATACAACTGGAATTACCAGTGTCACTACAATTGCAGGGCGAATACCAAGTGCAAACCAAACCAATAAAGTCACAGCACCAGTAGCAATAAAGAGTTTCTTGATCAATGAATTAACCTTGTCTTCAGCAGATTTTCCATAGTTTCTGCTAACGCTAACTTCAACATTATCTGGAATAAGGCGCCCCTTCAATTCTTCAACTTTAGCCAAAATATCGTTAGCAACTTTAACACCATTAGTACCAAACTTCTTTGCAATAGCAATGGTTACTGCCTGTTCACCTGTTGCTTTGATTTTGTCTTGACTGGCAACACCACTATAGTGATTAACCATGTGGTGTGCTTCTTCTGGCGCATAATACACATCTGCAATATCACGCACATACACAGGCTTTCCATCATTTACTGTAACCACTAAATTCTCGATGTCTTCAACTTTCTTAAAAAAGTCACCTGAGTAAACCTCCATTTTGTAGCCGTTTAACTCGATATTACCGGTATGTGAACTAACATTTGCACTGCCAATAGTGTTTGAGATTTGCTGAATAGAAATACCATAGCCCGCCAAACGACCAGGAAAAATATCAATATGGAAAATCTCTTTGCGTCCACCAACAACAAAGCCATTGTTGGTATTTGGAACCTTGCCAAGTTGTTGTAATAATTCTAAGCCCAAGGAGCGTAACTGTCCATCGTCAAGTGATTTTGACCATAAGGTAAGATTAACAATAGACACATCATCAATTTCTTTTGGTTTAACCAGTGGTGTTCTAGCGCCTGGCGGCATAAAGTCAAGATTTGCCAACATTTTGTCACGCACCTTAACAACAGAAGCTGTCATTTCTTGCCCTACATCAAACTCAATGGTAACAATACCCTGACCTTTATCGCTGACTGAATATACATGCTTAACCCCTAAAATATTAGACATTAGACGCTCTAATGGTTTAACCACAATATTAGACACCTCTTCCGAAGAAGCACCTGGATATTCAACAAAAACATCAATGAGTGGTACAGAAATCTGTGGGTCTTCTTGTCGTGGTGTGGAGATAAGTCCAATAATGCCAGCGCCAAGCATAGCAAAGAATAAAATAATAGACAATGGGGAGGTGATAAAAGCCTTAGTTAACTTGCCAGCAACGCCCAACTCGTAATCTCTTAAGTCATCTAAAATTATATCTTTATCGATATTCTTATCTTTAGAGATATCAATGTGTTCGTGTTTTTTCATAAGTCCCCTGTATGAAAAATGGTATTTTGATGGTTATTCATAATTATGTAAAGAGCTTACTAAATATCCATCCCTGAAATCATCATAATACTAGGATTAATAACGATTTTTTCACCAATCTTTAAACCAGATAAAACACTTTTTTGATAATCACTGATTTGCTCACCAAGGCGTATAAACCTCAATTCAGTTTTACTGGTTTTTGGATTGACAACAAACACACTTGGTAAGCTAGAACGCCACATAATTGCCGTTTCTGGAATGATGGGTGTTAGTGGACCTGAATCTGTTTCAAAAATTTCTACTTCTGCATAAGCACCTGCTAAGACTGGTAGGTTCTCAGGTAAGTCAAATTTCACTTTAACACTGTGTTTGTTGTTATCGGCAATTGGATAAATTTGTGAGAGTTTTGCATTAACCACAACATTTACCATGTCTAATTTAATACGGTATTTCTTATTGAGTTTTAAACTGGTTATCAAGCGCGAAGGTACATTTAACTCAACTTGTAATTTTTTGATATTGGCAAATTTCATCAACACTTGCCCAGACTGCACAATATCACCTTGATCAACATTCTTAACCACAATAACACCATCAAAAGGCGCAACAACATTTGCATCCTTTAGGCGTTCTTCTACTTGCTTAAGCTTAAGTCGTGCTTGTGTTAGTTTGTTTTTCGCCTGTTGATAACTGGTATAGCGTGAAGTACGATTGGCAAACTTATCAAAAGCAGGATCGCCTCTCCCACTCATTTTCACCATTGGGTCTGTGAACATTGAGAACATACCTGGAATACCGCCAAACATACTGCTTGAATTTGGAGAAACAATAGATTGAGAATATTGCACGCCAGCATTTCTTAACGCCTCATTAGCGGAAGATATTTCTGCATAAACCGCGTCTCTTTGTGCTTGAATAGATTCTTGCTCAAGCGTTATTAGAATAGCGCCCCGCTTAAACATATCCCCTTCTTTGCCGTTAATTGTCAACACATCGCCTGAAACTTGTGCCGATAAAGTCACTTGGGCAGAAGAAATAACTTTACCACCTAAAAGCGCCCTCTTGTCAAGTGAGCGTCCAAATACTTGTTGGATATTGTAAGTTGAATTAAAATTTTTTGAATGTTGACTAGGATCTTGATTAAATGATTCCGCTAAAGCAGGAAGTGACAGTAATAAAGCCAGTGTAGTCAAAAGAGCAATTGATGAATTCATAGTTAATCTTATTAAAATAATTTAGGTGTAGCAAATATCCGAACCTCGTTATTTTACAATATTTACTCTGTTTTTTATCACTATTTTATTTGATAAACCTTAATTCATCTGGCTTTGCCTTTTATAATTAGAGTTTTTTTAATATATTAATTAAGCAATGTTTGCATTTACCCCTGGCGAACCCGCTGGAATAGGGCCTGATTTAGCAGTGATTCACGCGCAAGAAAAATCTAAAAAAGATTTATTGGTTTTTGCCGATCCTGATATGTTACTACATCGAGCTAAAATCCTTAATTTAACCCTTAAAATCAGTGAATCAGAATCAACTTCTAATGCTCAGACATTATGCGTCTACCCTATTAAAATAGCCGATAAAGTCGTTGCTGGTATGCTGAATAAAAACAATGCTGAGTATGTGTTAAAAACATTGGACTTGGCCACACAGCATTGCCTTAATGGCAACACTCAAGCGCTTGTAACTGGACCACTACACAAAGGCATTATCAACCAATCAGGCATTTACCCTAACTTTAGTGGTCACACTGAGTATCTGGCTCATCTCTCAGGCGTGGACAAAACCGTAATGATGTTGGCAACCGATGGATTGCGAGTGGCATTAGCAACAACACATCTGCCGCTAAATCAAGTATCAAAGCACATACAAGCCGACTCTTTAGAAAAAACCTTAAATATCATTCACAAGTCCTTGCAGAATTATGGTCTGCAAAATCCTAAGATTGTTATCTGTGGGCTCAATCCTCACGCAGGTGAAGATGGATATTTAGGCTCTGAAGAAATTGAAATCATCAATCCTTTGATTGAGAAACTCAATAAACAGGGGCTAAATCTTGTTGGTAGCGTACCCGCTGATACTGCTTTTACAGCTGATGCGCTAAAAGGCGTGGACTGCGTATTGGCAATGTATCACGACCAAGGTTTACCGGTATTAAAAACCTTGGGTTTTAAAAAAGCCGTTAATATTACCTTGGGTTTGCCCTTTATTCGTACTTCAGTTGACCACGGCACAGCGCTTAATCTTGCTGGTACAGGCAATATAAGTCTGGGTAGTTTTAATACTGCGTTAAAAACTGCGCAAAATTTTATAGCGTCTAAATTATGAGTAAGCATAAAGCTAGAAAACGTTTTGGACAAAACTTTTTAACTGATAACAGCGTTATTGAGCATATTGTCGCCACTATCACACCAAAGTTTAATGATAATTTACTTGAAATTGGTCCTGGTCAAGGTGCAATGACGCTGCCTTTATTAGAACGCGTCAAACAACTAAATGTCATTGAAATTGATAAAGATTTGATCGCTGTGTTGAACAATTTAAACAAAGACAACCTTGTTATTCATCAAGGTGATGCGCTTAAATTTGACCTAAGCACCCTAACAACACCCCTTCGTGTGGTGGGAAATTTGCCTTACAATATCTCGTCGCCACTACTTTTTTATCTACTTGAAAACAGAGACAAAGTGGTAGATATGACTTTTATGTTACAAAAAGAAGTCGTAGAAAGAATGGTAGCTGAAAATGGTTCGAAAACTTATGGGCGCCTGAGTGTGATGATGCAAGCATTTTTTGAAGTTGAATTAATTTTTATCGTGCCACCTGAGTCTTTTGATCCTGCGCCAAAGGTGGATTCTGCCATTGTCTATCTCAAACCCTTAGCACCATCAAAAGTTAGTAATACTGAGATTTTTGAGAAAATCGTCAAGGCAGCTTTTTCTCAACGCAGAAAAACCCTTGGAAATTGTTTAAAATCTTTGCTGTTACAAGAACAAACAACCATCGACTTATCACAACGCGCTGAAATGCTTACAGTAGAAGATTTTATTGTCTTAGCTGATGCATATGAGGCATTTACACATACGGAATAATATTATGAAAAACAACATTAAAATTACTGTTAAAGTTACCCCTATAGAAGCTCAAACCATTCCTTTCAGTAGTCAATACGCCTTTGCCTATACAATCACTATTAGCAATCAAGGAGAAATTGGTTCACGGTTAATTAGCAGACACTGGTTTATCCAAGATGAAACTGGATACACAGAAGAGGTGATTGGCGAAGGCGTGGTGGGTAAACAACCGCATTTACTGCCTAACGAGTCTTTTGAGTACACTTCTGGGGCAATGATTAAAACACCAACAGGTACGATGAAAGGAAAATATCATATGATTAGTGACACGGGTGAACATTTTAGTGTTGAAATCGCAGAATTCGTACTAAGTAAGCCCTATACATTACAATGAGCGATTATTTAATTGGTGATATTCAAGGGTGTTTTGACTCATTACAAAAATTACTTAAAAAAGTAGCATTTTCTAGCGATAAAGACCAATTGTTTTTTTTAGGGGATGTGGTTAATCGTGGCAACAAATCACTTGAAACCTTAAGATTTATCAAAGATTTATCTGAAAACGCCCAAATGGTGTTAGGTAATCATGATTTTCATTTATTAGCCTGTGCTCTGGGTGATAAAACCCCCAGTAATCAAGATACTTTTAGCGATATTTTAAACGCCAAAGACAAAGTGGCATTGATCGATTTTTTATTACAACAACCCTTAGTGATTGAACATAAAAATGCACTCTTACTGCACGCAGGTGCCCCCCCTAACTGGGATAAAAACACACTTTTATCTCAATCCTTTACAGTTGAAAAACACTTAAAAAAATCCGATGCAGAGGGTTTTATCAACCAAATGTATGGCAATTCTCCACACACTTGGCATCGTGATTTAGAGGAAATGGAGGCTTGTCGCTATACCATTAATGCTTGCATGCGTATGCGTTTTTGTCGCGCAGATGGCACTTTAGAATTTAAGCATAAAATGGGACAAAATACTGCACCAATAGGCTTTAAAGCTTGGTTTTTACACGAACATAGAATACTGACAAATACCGATATCTTTTTTGGTCATTGGTCCACCCTATCCGCCATTAACACGCCACATATCTACCCTATGGATCATGGTTGTGTTTGGGGTCAAGCTCTCGGCGCTCAATTAAGTGCAATTCGCTTCGAAGATAAGCAAGTATTTTCCGTAGGTTGTTAGACTTTCACCTGCCCTTCAAATACAAATTCGGCATGACCATACATAAGGATTCTATCTCCCTCGTTAACGCCAATTGATAACACCCCTCCTTTTAAGTCAACAATGACATCTTTATCTTTAGCGTTAACTCTGCCTATCAAATCTAAATACGCCACAGTTGCACAAGCACCACTGCCACAGGCGAGTGTTTCCCCTACTCCGCGTTCATAAACCCGAAGTTTAACCTTAAATTCATGAGTAATTTGCACAAAACTTACATTCACCCCATCTGGAAAATCCCCAGAATTCTGTATTTTTTTTGCAATAGATTCAATCTCTTGGTTGATATCATCTACGATTAACACTGCATGCGGATTACCCATTGAGACCACGCCAACTTGATATCCATTGACAGCATGGGTAGCGTTTTCATTTTTTAATTGATTAAATGGAATGTCTTTTGGTTTCCAAATTGCCTCCCCCATATCAACGAAAACTCCACTCATTGCAGCGGCTACCCTTATTACACCTTTTTTTGTCTCTACAAGAATTGTGTTTTTTACGCTATATTCAAATGCAACGCTTTCAGTTATAACGGTTTTTTTGGTTAGACCTTTTTCAACCACAAATCGAGCCAAACACCTTGCACCATTGCCACATTGCTCCACCTCAGAACCATCAGCATTAAAAATACGATACTTAAAGTCATTTTCTTTATTTTCTGGCGACTCCACTAGTAGCAATTGATCAAAACCCACCCCAAGATGCCTATCGGAGAGTTGTTTGATTTGCGTTTTAGAGAGTGACACACTCTGATTAATGGCATCAATCACCATAAAATCATTCCCCAAGCCTTGCATTTTTGTAAACTTAATCAACATGAGTGATATTTTATCTACTTAATGACTTAAAATATCGTCTAATTTATTTTATTAATACTTTTATGCAAACACCTAGCAATATCACTTTAGATAAAACCAAAACCCTTCTTACACTTACCTTTGATGGCACGAAATATCCACTGAGTGCTGAATATCTAAGAGTTTACTCCCCTTCTGCCGAGGTGGTGGGACATGGCCCAGGTCAAGAGACCTTGCAAGTAGGCAAAGAGAATGTCACTATTAGTCGTATTGAACCCACAGGAAATTACGCTATTGTTTTATTTTTTAGTGATGACCATGATAGCGGCATTTATTCTTGGGAACACCTTTACAAGCTGGCTACAGAACAAGATAAACTATGGAGTGGCTACCTTACAAGATTGAAGGATGCAGGGCATTCTCACAAACAACATTAAGCTTTAATTTCACTGTATAATTTTGCGCTAACATTTCACTTTATTTTGGGCTTATAAAACATGAAAAAAATCATTCTTAAATTTGCTTTACTATCAAGCTTGTTAATATCTTCACTTACAATCTCAGCACCTATTAAAAACATTGAAATCTTAGGTCTTGATGCTATTTCTCGAGGCACAGTACTTAGTTACTTGCCAGTTGAAACAGGTGATAATTACACCGATCAAACATCAAAAAAAATCATTAGTAGTCTTTATAAGACGCAATTTTTTAAAGATATTGAAGTAAGTCAAACCAACCAAACTTTAACAATCACAGTCATAGAAAATCCGCATATTAAATATGTTGATTTGCTCAACCAATCAGAAAAAGTCATTGACGACGACGCACTTCAACAAGTTTTATCTAGCATGAATCTAACTCCCGGTAAGATTTTTAATAAAAGACAACTAGCTAAACTCATTGAACAGTTAAAGGCGACATACATTAGTAAAGGTTATTACGGTATTAAAATTACTGAAAAAATTGAAATTGATAGCAGTAATAGAGTTGGTGTTGAACTTGACATTTCTGAGGGCGAGGTTGCACGCATCAAATCAATGCATATTAATGGAAATAAAGTGCAAAAAGAAAAGACTTTACTTAATCTGTTCCAAATTGGTGAACCTGATTTTTTCATTGTCAATTACTTCACTGAAAAAGACCACTACTCTAAAATTGCACTTGATGCAGGTATTGAAACGCTAAAATCACACTATTTCAACCTTGGTTATCTTGATTTTAAAGTGAGCGATGTTAAGAGTGAACTGTCTAAGGACAAACTAAGCATTGATATTGATATTCAAGTCAATGAAGGCTCCAAATACAAAGTTGGTAAAATTGAATTTACAGGCAATATGCTGGATGAATCTAGCGAAAGTTTGTCAGAACTTCTAACTATTAGCACAGGCGATGTATTTGAGCGTAAAAAAATTATTGATAGCATTAAGGCTATCACTGATATTTACACCAATCAAGGTTATGCCTTTGCTAAAATAGATGCGCTAACTTCTGAAGGGGAAGCCACCCATATTATTAACTTAAAATTCAAAGTATCGCCACATAAAAAAGTCTACATTAACCGCATTACTATTACTGGCAACACCAGAACACAAGATGAAGTTGTGCGTAGAGAAATCGGTATTTACGAAGGCGGACTGTATTCAAACGAGGAACTAGAAGAATCAATTAATAAACTTAAGCGTCTTGGCTTCTTTTCTGATGTGAAAATGGAAGTTTCTAAACTTAGAGGCTTTGACGATAAAATTAATCTAAGTTTTTCGGTAGAAGAAGCTAAAACAGGAACTTTTTCTGTTGGCTTGTCTAATTCTAACAGCACCGGTGCTTCTTTTAATCTTGGTATAGAAGAAAAAAACTTCCTTGGCACAGGTAACACGCTAAATGCCTCAACATCACAATCAAAAGCGGTAAAAGAGCTAAACATCTACTTTTCCAACCCTTACTTTACCAAAGATAAACACAGCATCAGTTATGGTATATTTAACAAGAAAACAGAAGGCTCGGAACTTAAAGTTGAAGAATACAAAGTGAATGAAAAAGGAGGAAGTATTGGTTACGGTATTCCAATTACAAAAGATACGCGTATTGGTGTAGACCTTAGACTCTCTTCTAGAAAAATCACTTGTGGCAAAACTTTTTCAGGTGCTGATTATGAGCAAGCCCAATGTTCTAGTAACGATAAGACTGAAGCCAAACTAAGTATAAACTGGCGCAACAACACGCTTGATGATTACAATTTTCCAACCAAGGGCGATAGTAATAACCTTAAAGCCAGTGTAGCACTACCCGTTGCTGATTTTAAATACTATAAATTTGATGCCTCACATAAAAGTTATCGTTCACTTACTAAAAATTTAACACTTAAAACTAGTGCTGAAATAGGCTTAGCAAAAGGTTACGGTGGCAAAGAATTGCCATTCTTTGAGCGTTACTATGGTGGTGGTGCCTCCTCTGTACGCGGCTTTAATTTTAACTCTCTTGGTGCAACATATCTTAATAACAAAGCAAAAGGCGGTGAGCTGTCCATGTTAATGAGCGCTTCTATTGTTTCGCCAGTTAGCTTTATGGAAGACAGTAAAAATATGCGCGTGAGTGCATTTATTGATGCAGGTGGTATTAGTGAAAAGGTTGCTTTTAGCACTAATGATTTCCGTGCATCTGTTGGTCTTGGGTTTATTTGGTTAACGCCAGTTGGTCCATTAGGTGTGTATGCAGCTCAACCACTTATAAAGAAAGCAGGTGATAAAACCAGTACTTTTGAATTCACCATAGGCACAAATTTCTAAATCGTCTGAATAATGTATACTCTAGGAGACATTGCTGGTTTTATTGATGCTGAATTGATTGGCGATGCATCATTAGAAATCAACGGTTTGTCTGCTAGCTCTAAAGTGAAAAAAGGTCAACTAACTTATGTTTCAAATAGTAAGTATAAGTTAGACCTGCTCAATTCAAATGCTAGTGCGGTGATTTTAACCAAGGACTTGTTAGGTGACTGCTCTACAAATGCTCTTGTGGTTGATAATGTTTACTTGGCTTTTGCCAAAATTACACATTATTTCAAACAACAATCCAATCATCTTAATGGTATCCATCTTAGCGCTCAAATTAACAGTAAAAATATCGCCGATAGTTGCACTATTGGCGAAGAAGTTATTGTTGGAAAAAATTGTACTATAGGTGCAAATACAACAATTGAGCAAGGCGTTACAATTGGTGATAATGTCACCATACAACCCAATGTGGTTATCTTGCAAAATACCACAATTGGCAACAATGTAGTTATCTCTGCAGGCGTGGTAATTGCCTCAGAAGGCTTTGGTAATGCGCTAGATAAACAAGGTCACTGGCATGCAATTGCTCATCTAGGTAATGTGCTAATTGGCAATAATATTACTATTGGTGCAAACACAGTTATTGACAGAGGCACATTAGAAGACACACAAATCCACAATGGTGTATGCCTTGATAACTTGGTGCACATCGCTCATAATGTTATTTTAGGTGCAGACACAGCGATTGCCGCTGGCGTTACTATTGGCGGTAGTGTAATATTGGGCAAGCGTTGTCAAATCGGCGGTGGCGCGGTGATTGCCAGTCACATGCATTTAGCAGATGATACCGTTGTAACTGGCTCAAGCACGGTAGATAAGCATCTAAATAAAGGTCATTACACGGGCTTTACTTCTATTTCTCTGCATTCAAATTGGAAAAGAACACAAATGTGGTTGTTAAAACTTGATAAAATCGCCCAGTATCTAAATATTAAGCTTAAAAATCTAAAAAAGGGTAAATAAAATTATGGAAATGAATATTCAAGAAATTAAGAATTACTTGCCACACCGCTACCCTTTCTTGCTCATTGATAGAGTTTTAGAGATAGAAGTTGGCAAGTCTATTGTTGCACTGAAGAATGTTTCGTTCAACGAACCGCAATTTACTGGACATTTTCCTGATCAACCGATTATGCCAGGCGTTCTAATCATTGAAGCTATGGCACAAGCCACAGGAATCTTGGCGTTTAAATCTGAAGTTGGTAAACCTATTGAGGGTCAAATTTATATGCTAGTTGGCGTGGACAAAGTGCGTTTTAAACGCATGGTTGAACCCGGTGACCAATTACACCTTAAAGCGGAAGTTACGACTGTTAAACGCGGTATTTGGAAGTTCAAATGTAGTGCTACAGTTGATGGAAAAATAGTTACCACTGCTGAGTTAATGTGCACACAAAAAGCAGCTGATTAAAGGAGAGTCTCGTGGCAATACATGAAAGTGCAGTTGTTGACCCTAGTGCAAAAATCCATAAAAATGCTGAAATACGCGCATACACTGTCATTGGTGCGAATGTAGAGATTGATGCAGGTACTATTATTGAGTCTCACGCAGTTGTACAAGGTCCAACCAAAATTGGTAAAAACAACCATATTTATTCATTTGCCTCTATTGGTGGCGACCCACAAGATATCACTTATGAAGCTGGACAAGATTCTAACTTAATTATCGGTGATGAAAACCAAATTCGTGAATTTTGCACCATTAACCGTGGCACAGAAAAAGAAGAGTCTATTACCCGTGTGGGTTCTAACAATTTATTAATGGCATATGTGCATATTGCACATGACTGTCAGATTGGTGACCATATCATTATGTCAAACAACGCCTCACTTGCAGGGCATGTACGCATACAAAATTGGGCAATTTTAGGTGGGTTTACCTTGGTTAAACAATTTTGCATGATTGGTATGCATACTTATATTGGTATGGGCTGCCAAATTAACAAAGACATTCCTTCTTATATGGTGGCATCAGGCGTACAAACTCGTGTTCGCGGTATTAACGCCGAAGGTATGCGCAGGCGTGGTTTCTCACCCAATGCTATTGCTGCTATAAAACGCGCCTTTAAGGTGGTTTATCGTAGCTCTGGTTTGCTTGAGCAATCACTTAAAGAGCTGGAAAAAACTGAGTCTGACCATAAAGAAGTTATGCAATTCGTAAAATGCATCCGCAGTTCAAAAACTGGCATTATGCGTGGACCTAACGAGGAATAACCTTAACTAAATATGGACAGATCTTTTTTAAAGTCCAGTAGCATTGTCACTATAATGACCTTTTTATCACGCATATTGGGCTTGGCGCGTGATTACTTTGTGGCACGATATTTTGGCGCAAATGACTTAACAGATGCCTTTTTAGTTGCCTTTAGAATTCCTAATTTCCTAAGGCGTTTATTTGGTGAAGGCGCTTTTTCTCAAGCTTTTGTACCTATTTTAGCAAACGCTAAAGCTAATCACAACGAAGCAGAAGTACAAGATATGATTAATCATATCGGCACTAAGTTTTTAAAAATTTTAATCATCTTAACTGTAATTACTATACTAATCGCTCCTGCTATTATCTTTATATTTGCATGGGGTTTTTACTTTGATGCTGATCCCACTAAGTTTAATCTTGCATCAGATATGTTGAGAATTACTTTTCCTTACTTATTGTTAATCTCATTAACCGCTTTTTCAGGTAGTATTTTAAACACTTACGACAAGTTTGCTGTGCCTGCTTTCACTCCAGTGTTATTAAATATCTCAATGATTCTGTGTGCAGTTTATTTATCAAAACACTTAGATACACCAATTATGGCATTGGCTTGGGGGGTGTTAATTGGCGGTATCGTACAATTGTTATTTCAAATTCCATTTCTACTCAAAATCAAAAAGATGCCACGCTTAGCACATGGCGACCATGAGGCTATAAAAACCCTTAAAAAACGCATACTACCTGCCCTATTTGGCGTTTCAGTATCTCAAATCAACTTACTAATTGATACTATGATTGCCACAGTACTGGTTAGTGGCAGCGTTTCTTGGCTATATTACTCTGATAGATTGCTAGAATTACCTTTGGCGCTTATTGGTATCGCTCTAGCAACAGTGGCTTTAGCAAAGCTTAGTGGTCATTTTGCCAATAAAGATGAGGATAAATTTACCCACACAGTTGATTACGCACTCAAAATCGGCTTAATCCTTGGTGCACCCGCCTGCCTAGGACTTGTATTGCTAGCAGAACCTTTAATCGTTACCTTGTTTCAATATGAGGAATTTAGCGCTTTTGCCGCACACCAATCATCACTTAGTCTAATGGCTTACGGTGCAGGACTAATGGCATTTATTATGGTTAAGATACTGGCACCTGTTTTTCTCTCTAGGGGTGATATTAAAACACCCGTTAAAGTTGGTGTGATAGCAATGATAGCCAATGTATTCTTAAACCTTATATTTGCTTATTATTATGCACATATGGGTTTGGCAGTTGCTACCTCGCTGTCGGCTGTTATCAACGCATCTTTGCTTTATCACTATCTAAAGCAACGCAATATTTTTACATTTTCTCAAAATTTTTTAAAAATGTTTTTTAAAGTTTTGCTGGCAACACTTATAATGGTCATCTTTATTTTAAATTTTAACCAAGATATTAATTACTACTTGAATGCCGATGCATGGCACAGAATACTAACAATTGCTAGTATTATCAGTGCTTCCGCTATCATTTATTTTACAAGTTTAAGATTATTAGGTATCAAGGCAAAACACTTATGAATACTATCCAATGTGTAAAACTAAACAAAGAACTTGAAGCATTAGAGCGTGCACCCTATCCAGGTGAGCTGGGTCAACGCATTCTAGCTAATGTTTCTAAGCAAGGCTGGCAACAATGGTTAGACCACCAGACTATGCTAATCAACGAAAACAACCTTAATATGCTTGATGAAAACGCACAAAGTTATCTAAAAGAACAAATGGAAAAGTTTTTCTTTTCAGTAGATGGCGCCGATGACATTGCAGGCTATACAAAAGAGTAATGTCAAATCTATTTATTGTTGCTGCGCCTTCTGGTTGCGGAAAGACCTCTTTAGTTAAAGCACTGATTGAAAAAACGAAAAATCTTTGCGTATCAGTTTCGCACACCACGCGTGCAGCTCGTTCAGGTGAAGTACATGGAGAAAACTATTTCTTTGTGTCTAAAAATGAATTTGACGAAATCAATAATAACAATGGTTTTATTGAATCAGCCTGTGTATTTGATAATCACTACGGTAGCGCTAAACAAACGGTCAAAGACTTACTCACACAAAATCAAGATGTTATTTTAGAAATTGATTGGCAAGGTGCCAGACAAGTTGAAAAAAATTTTTCAGGTATCATTAGCATCTTTATTATTCCACCTTCTATTGAGGCGCTAAGAGAGCGTTTAACCGATAGAGGGCAAGACAATTCAACAATTATTGAGCGCAGAATGAAAGACGCTGTTAGTGAAATGCAACATTATGACGAATTTGATTATTTAGTGGTTAATGATGACTTTGATATTGCACTTAATGAGTTATCCACCATTATCCATTCACAACGCCTAAACATTGAGCAACAATCAATTAAACATCAAGATTTACTTAAAGCCCTTATTGGATAGCACTAATGATAGTATAATATCAGCCTATTTTATTGTTTTTTTAATGTTATGAGTCAAGATTTTACACTACCCACTATTCAAACTTTTAGCACCAACACGCAAGATGTTAGTGTTCAGAAGTACCCACCGATTTTATCAGCACAAGAAGAGCATGATTTGGCCGTTGAACTATACGAAAACCACGATTTAAGCGCTGCTAGAAAGTTAGTATTATCACATATACGCTTTGTGGCTTTTATCGCACATGGCTACAAGGGTTATGGCTTAGAGCAAGCGGATTTAATCCAAGAAGGCACCATTGGTTTAATGAAGGCAGTTAAGAAGTTTAACCCATATAAAAATGTGCGTCTTGCTTCTTATGCAGTCTATTGGATTCGTGCTGAGATTCACGAGTTTGTTTTTAAAAACTGGAAGATTGTTAAGGTTGCTACTACTAAAGCACAGCGCAAATTATTTTTCAAGCTTAAGAAGGCAAAAGCAAATATTTATCAATCATTAAATGAGAAACAAGCACAGGAAATTGCTGATGAACTTGGTGTACGCCCTAAAGATGTACTGGAAATGGAATCACGCTTACAATTTAATGATGTTACATTTGAAATCTCAGATGATGAAGACAATTCAGCGCCAGAACGCTATTTAACCAACACCAACACGAAAACACCTGAGCAATTATTACTTAGTGATGACACACAAAAACACCAACAACAGCAACTTTACAAAGCACTTTCTACACTAGACGAAAGAAGTTTGGATATTTTACAGTCTAGGTACTTGAAAGAAGAAAAAACGACCCTACATACTTTAGCTAACAAGTATGGTGTTTCTGCTGAGAGAGTTCGCCAACTTGAAAACAAAGCCATGCAACAAGTAAAAAGTTCTTTAGAAAAAGCTTAAGCATTGCATTTTATCTTTAAAAAATAAATACTAGGAGTAAAAAATGAATATCCGCCCCCTTCACGACCGTGTGATTATCCGTAGAATAGAAGAAGAAAAAACCACTGCAAGTGGTCTTATCATTCCTGATGCAGCAGCTGAGAAACCTTTAGAAGGTGTTATTATTGCAACAGGCAATGGCAAAAAAAATGACAATGGCGATAACATCGCCTTAGATGTTAAAGTTGGTGACAAAGTTTTATTTACTCAATTTGCTGGTACTGAAATTAAAACAGATGGTGAAACTTTGTTAGTAATGACTGAAAGCGACATTGTTGCTGTAATTAAATAAAGGAGATTAAAATGTCAGCAAAAGATATTAAATTCGGCTCAGAAGCCAGAAATGCAATGTTAGACGGTGTTAATATATTGGCTAATGCAGTAAAAGTAACCTTAGGACCTAAAGGCAGAAATGTCGTCTTAGACAAATCTTATGGTGGTCCACAGATCACTAAAGACGGCGTATCGGTTGCACAAGAAATCACACTAGAAGATAAATTCGAAAACATGGGTGCGCAAATGGTGAAAGAAGTTGCTTCTAAAACCAATGACATCGCAGGTGACGGCACAACGACTGCAACCGTATTGGCGCAAGCGCTAGTGACCGAAGGTGTAAAGTCTGTTGCTGCAGGTATGAACCCGATGGACCTTAAGCGTGGCATAGATAAAGCCGCAGAAGCTGCAGTAAAAGCATTGCGCAAATTATCTCAGCCTTGTGATGACACTAAGGCAATTGCACAAGTAGGCACTATTTCTGCTAACTCAGATACCTCTGTTGGTGATATTATTGCTCAAGCAATGGATAGAGTAGGTAAAGCAGGTGTTATTACTGTTGAAGAAGGCTCAGGTTTTGATAACGAATTAGATGTGGTTGAAGGTATGCAGTTTGACCGTGGATATCTATCACCTTACTTTGTGAATAACCAAGAAGCGATGACTGCTGATTTGGACAATCCATACATTCTATTACACGACGCAAAAATCTCAAATATTCGTGATTTATTACCAACGCTTGAATTGGCACAAAAGTCTAGTAGATCTGTGTTGATTATTGCTGAGGACATTGAAGGCGAAGCGTTGGCGACCTTAGTGGTCAACAATATGCGTGGTATTGTTAAAGTCGCTGCTGTTAAAGCACCTGGTTTTGGTGATCGTCGTAAAGCCATCTTACAAGATTTGGCTGTTTTGACAGGTGGTGAGGTAATTTCTGAAGAAATTGGCTTGTCACTTGAAGCTATCACTGAAGATCACTTAGGAGGTGCCAAGCGTATTGAAGTCGGAAAAGAGGTTACTATTGTTGTTGATGGTGCTGGCTCTAAAGAAGCAATCAATGGTCGTATTGCGCAAATTAAAACACAAATGGAGATAACAACTTCTGACTATGACAAAGAAAAACTTTTAGAACGTTTGGCTAAACTTTCTGGTGGTGTTGCCGTAATTAAAGTTGGCGCTGCTACTGAAGTGGAAATGAAAGAGAAGAAAGACCGTGTTGATGATGCTTTGCACGCAACGCGCGCTGCCGTAGAAGAAGGTGTTGTACCTGGTGGCGGTGTTGCCTTGGTTCGTGCTATTAGTACATTAAATAAACTAAAAGGTGACAATCATGACCAAGATATCGGTATTGATATTGTTAAACGCGCTATGGAAGCACCACTGCGTCAAATCGTTGCTAATGGTGGTGGTGAGCCTTCTGTTGTATTAAACGAAGTTGCTAACGGCAAAGGTAACTATGGTTACAATGCTGGCACAGATGAGTACGGTGATATGCTGAAGATGGGAATCTTAGACCCAACTAAAGTAACGCGTGCTGCTTTACAGCATGCAGCTAGTATTTCCGGTCTAATGATTACCACCGAGGCAATGGTTACCGAAATTCCTCAGTCTGGGTCTGTTGCGCCTACTCCAGATATGGGTGGCATGGGTGGCATGATGTAATTCTTTACTTTGTTTTTTGTTATTCTACGGCGTTGAATTTTAAAATTGCTTAATCGTTTAGATTTGCTAAACTCCTTGCTCAATTTCAAAACTCGCCTTGTAGAATAAAAAAATACTTGTAAATGAAAATTAAAAAGAAAGCCTCGTTTTTACGGGGTTTTTTTTGGTATGATACTTCGCAAAATATTCTTAGGTATTAAATAACAAATGAACAACTATGATTCATCATCCATTGAGGTACTATCAGGTTTAGACCCAGTGCGTAAACGCCCAGGAATGTACACCGAGACTGAGCGACCAAACCATTTAGCACAAGAAGTTATTGATAATAGTGTCGATGAAGCCGTTGCTGGTTATGCGACTACAATCAATGTGGTACTTTACAAAAATGGCTCTTTATCAGTTGAAGACGATGGTCGTGGTATGCCAGTTGACATCCACCCTGAAGAAGGTTGCTCTGGTGTTGAGGTTATTCTAACCAAGCTTCATGCCGGTGGTAAATTTTCAAACGATTCTTATCAATTTTCTGGTGGTTTGCATGGCGTAGGTATTTCGGTGGTTAATGCACTATCAACTTTAGTGGAGATTTGGATTAAACGCGATGCTAAAGAACATTACATTAGCTTTTCTGAGGGTCTTAAAAAAACTGAGCTTGAAGTGATTGGTACAGTTGGTAAGCGTAATACCGGCACTAAAGTTAAGTTTATGCCAGATGGGAAATTTTTTGACTCAGATAAATTCTCTGTTAGCAAACTCAGACATAACTTACGCTCAAAAGCAATATTGTGCCCAGGTTTAAAAGTTACCTTCCATAACGAAATAGATGAAACCAAAGACCAGTGGACTTATAAAGATGGTTTAAAAGACTATCTGTCAATTTCACTTGATAGCTTGGACTGCTTGCCAGAGAAGCCATTTGTGGTGAATTATGAATCTGAAAAACAACAACTAAATTGCTCACTGGCATGGACTGAGTTCAACACCAATGTTATTGGTGAGAGTTATGTTAACCTTATTCCCACCTCTCAAGGTGGCACCCATGTCAATGGGCTACGCTCTGGATTAACAGACGCCTTAAAAGAGTTTTGTGAATTTAGAAATTTACTACCAAAAAATATTAAACTCACACCAGATGATGTTTGGCAAAGAATCGCTTATGTGTTGTCTATTAAAATTTTAGACCCACAATTCTCAGGACAAACCAAAGAACGATTGTCCTCCAGAGAGTGTGCCAGTTTTGTAGCCAATACAATTAAAGATGCCTTTAGTCTTTGGCTTAATCAACATACCTCTGTGGCTGAGAAGATTGCTGAATTAGCCATCATGAATGCACAGTCACGCCTAAAAACAGGCAAGAAAGTGGTGCGTAAAAAAATCGTTAGTGGTCCTGCCTTGCCCGGAAAACTTTCAGATTGCATCAGTCACGACCTAAGTCAAAGCGAGGTGTTTTTAGTTGAGGGTGATTCTGCGGGTGGTTCCGCCAAACAAGCACGAGATAAAGAATATCAAGCAATCTTGCCACTACGAGGCAAGATTCTAAACACATGGGAAGTAGATTCAGAGCAAGTATTGGCCAGTAATGAAGTACATGACATTAGTGTGGCAATTGGTTTAGAGCCAAACAATGAAGATATGTCGGGTCTGCGCTATGGGAAAATTTGTATTTTGGCGGATGCGGACTCTGACGGTGCACATATTGCTACATTAATTTGCACTCTATTTGTCAAACACTTTCCAAAATTGATTAAAGAAGGACATGTGTATGTTGCTATGCCACCACTATATCGAATTGATGCAGGCAAACAAGTTCATTACGCGTTAGATGATAGCGAAAGAGACAGTGTTATCAACAAACTTGAAAAAGAAAACAAACGCGTTAAAATACAGGTTCAACGCTTTAAAGGTCTAGGCGAGATGAATCCTTCGCAACTTCGTGAAACTACAATGTTGCCTGATACACGCCGATTGATTCAATTAACATTAGACGACCCACTACAAGTTTTTCAAATGATGGATATGTTGCTTAGCAAAAAGCGTGCTCCTGATCGTAAAAAATGGCTGGAAGAAAAAGGCAATCTCGCAAATGTCTAAAGCTGTTATTCTTTTATCAGGTGGCTTAGATTCCACTACCACGCTTGCCATCGCCAAATCCCAAGGGTTGGATTGTTATGCGTTAAGTTTTGATTATGGACAAAAACAAAAATCAGAACTTAACTCAGCCAAACAAGTTGCTGAACTGTTTAGTGCCATAGAACACAGAACCATGAGTATCTCTTTAAACGATATTGGTGGCTCTGCATTGACTGATAGCGCCATTGAAGTGCCTAAATTTAAGCCTAGTGATGAAATACCTGTGACTTATGTGCCTGCACGCAATACCATCTTTTTATCTTATGCTATGGCTTGGGCTGAAGTACTAGACTGCCAAGATATTTTTATTGGTGTCAATGCGCTGGATTATTCGGGCTATCCAGATTGTCGTAAAGAATATATTAAATCCTTTGAAATTATGGCGAATTTAGCCACTAAACAAGGTGTTGAAGGAAAAAAACTTACTATCCACACACCGCTTATTGATTTACACAAAGCGCAAATTATTCAAAAAGGGTTGTCATTAGGTGTGGACTACTCATTGACTACCACCTGCTATCAAGCGGATAATAATGGCGATGCTTGTGGATTTTGTGATGCTTGCGAGTATCGAAAACTCGGTTTTAAAAAAGTAGGTATACCTGACCCTACTAGGTATCAAAGGTAACTACGAAACCTTTGCATTAATAGTTATAAAAATAGTTACAAAAATAGTATTACATAAATATTTTTTACGATAAAATATAGGTTTTTATAACGATGCAGGAAATAACATAATGAGTAGTATTGAAGAAAGAGTAAAGGCAGTTGTAGCTGAGCAATTAGATATAAGTGGTGATATTGATAATAACGCTTCTTTTATTGATGATTTAGGTGCAGATTCTTTAGATACCGTTGAATTAGTCATGTCTCTTGAAGAAGAGTTTGATTGCGAAATTCCAGATGATGAAGCAGAAAATATTACAACTGTCCAGCAAGCTATTGACTATGTTAATAACAATTTGTAATTTCCGTTTAGCAACATAATAAGTAAGGCGCTTCTTCCCTCTTGGGTTAAGCGCCTTTTTCTTATTTAAGAATAAAGGTAAGTTATGAGTAAAAGAAGGGTCGTTATCACTGGTTTAGGCATTGTATCTCCTGTTGGTTCAACTGTATCAACAGCATGGGATAGTATTCTTAACGGAAAATCAGGCATTAACTCTCTCACCAATATTGAAACCCAAGGACAATCTGTTACTTTTGGTGGTTCGGTTAAAGATTTTGATGTTGCTGATTATTTAAAACCTAAAGAGATCAAAAAAATGGATGCTTTTATTCATTATGGTATGGCGGCAGGCATTCAAGCGATTGAAAATAGTGGACTTGAAATTACCGAAGAAAATGCTGAGCGTATCGGTGTTGCCATAGGTGCAGGAATTGGTGGTTTAGGCACCATTGAGAAAACGGCTGACCTTTTCAGAGAGAAAGGTGCAAAGCGTGTTTCTCCTTTCTTTGTACCCTCTTCTATCATCAATATGATTTCTGGCAACTTGTCTGTTAAATACGGTCTTAAAGGTCCAAATTTCGCCATTGTTACTGCTTGCACGACTGGTACGCACAATATCGGCGATGCTTCGCGTTTAATTGAGTATGGAGATGCCGATGTAATGGTTGCTGGTGGTGCTGAAATGTCAACCACCAATTGTGGCTTGGGCGGTTTTGCAGCAGCACGCGCCCTATCCACTCGCAACGATGACCCATCAACTGCTTCTCGTCCTTGGGACAAAGACCGTGACGGTTTTGTACTTGGCGATGGTGCTGGCGTGGTGGTATTAGAAGAATACGAACACGCCAAAGCACGTGGTGCAACTATCTACGCTGAGGTCTCTGGTTACGGTATGAGTGGCGACGCTTATCATATGACACTACCTTCCAAAGGTGGCGAAGGCGCAGCCAGATGTATAAAAAACACACTGCGTAACGCAGGTATCAATGCACAGCAAATTGATTATATTAATGCACACGGCACTTCAACCCCTGCTGGCGACCAGGCAGAAACTGATGCGACTAAATTAGCGCTTGGTGAGCATGCATATAATGTTGTAGTGAGCTCTACCAAATCAATGACAGGACACTTGTTGGGTGCTGCTGGAGGCATTGAAGCAATCTTTACCGCTTTAGCTATTAGAGATCAAGTCGCACCACCAACTATCAACATCTTCAATCAAGACCCTGATTGTGATTTAGATTATTGCGCTAACGAAGCAAGGGAAATGAAGATTAACCACGCAATTTCCAATTCATTTGGATTTGGTGGCACAAACGGAACAATTTTGCTTTCTAAAATCTAAGGTTATTTCTATAACAAAATACCTATAAGTCTACTTAACCTTGTTAGCAACTTCATTCGTAGTACCGCCGACTAACCCTTTAACAAAATCATAAATTTTAATAACACCGCTATACACGCTAACCTTTGCTGTCTCTTTATTCACTATCAAAGAATAATCTTTATCAGTTGACTTAAACTGAACTGCGCCACCAATAAGTGCCAAAATCACAATACTACCTACTATAAACTTAATCATATCAAAAAACCTATTGTTTTAGAAAAAAAATAATTTTACCTGTTTTTTGTTATTTCTGTTTCATTTAATTTTGCATCCTGATTGACCAATAGAGTTGTTAAATTTAAACATCACCAAAATCCAAGCAAAAATACTTATTGTTAAACCCTAGACTTAATTTCTTACGCTTCTTGGAAAAATTTAATAACAGCTTCAGTGCGATTATTAACAGACAATTTAACCAAAATAGACGAAATATGTATTTTAACGGTTGACTCGCTAATTCGTAGTTTATTTGCTATTTGTTTATTTAACATGCCTTGCGCTATTTCAGACAAAACCTCGTATTGTCTTTTAGTAAGCTTATTAGAATAGATCTCACTCTTTGATTCTTCAAACGGAGCTATCTGCTTTCCTGATAAGATCTTATTGATAACTTCTTTACATCTTTCATGTGATGTAGTTTTTACCAGACAATAAGTGGCGCCAGAATCAATAACTTCCTGAGCAAAGAAACGACTATTAATAGAGGTAATTACTAAGATGGGCGTTTTTGTTATAGTTCTTAAATCAGGTAATCTCTTATTAATCTTACCAATATCTATCAAATTTGTACTTAAAATTATTAACTTAATATTGCCACTAATAGCTTTAACATTCTGCACCAAGGTTTCATAAGTGCAATATTGTTTACATATGTAATCTTTATCAATCTCTTTGTTAATTAGACTGGCAACTGATTCTTTGAATAACTGCTGGGCATCAGATATTAAAATATAGTTTTTCATTGATTGATTAAGTATTTATTTAGGTTAAAAAATTTCAAATTATTGCACTACATAGAAAAATCATTCACGAATTTTAGACTTTCTGTATCCAATACTTCAATCTTTAATTGATTTCTGGCTTTTCCACTTGATACATAAAAACGAAAATTAGGGTCTTCGCTCACAGAAAAACCAGTTTTAGCTAAAAATACCGTCTTACCATCTAGGCTTGCTTTGATGCTTTTTACATAGTGAGGCAAAGTGCGTATTCGAGTTACTTGATCCATCTGCATACCAGTTAGGTTGATATGGCGAATTTTAAGATTAACCAAACTAGGGTTGTTTTTTTCTATACCAAGACGCATTTGCCCTAATCTTTTTCTACCTTCCGTTATATCGGTACCAACAGGAGCGGAACAACCACCTGAAGCTTTGACAAAGCGATTAGCTTGGTATAATTGACCACTCTTGGTAAGGGCGATTGCACGCACAAAACTATGCTCGTTAACACGAATATTAAAGGCTAAGTCTGCTCGTTCACTAGCCTCACCAAATTCAAATACAGCTACAAGTGGCATTGGATTGGTATCAACAAATACCCAAATTTTCTCAATAAATAAATCTTTTTGCATGTGGCTCGTTGTAATTTTTAACGGCACAAAGGCAGGGTCGGCAGCACGCTTAGGAGCATCCAAAGAAATAATATTATTGTCTACTTCAACAGTTTTTCCAATAAAATCTGGATAATAATACAGTGGATTTTTAACATCCACTTTAGAAAAGTTATCTGCAAAAACAACACCATATGGCACTAATAATATCGCCAAAATCAACACCAAACGCCTCATATTCCACCCCAAAAAAATTATGAAAATTCTATGCACCTGCCATTATACACAAATAAAGATAAGCTTACGAATACCGTCGTTACTAGCAGTATAACTACTAAATAATCAACATTAAATTGAGCATATAGGGCGAAACGAATGGCTTCGGTTGCATAAGTAAACGGATTGTATATGGCTATTTGATAAAGTAATAGACTTGATTGCTGAATATTCCACAATGGATACAACGCCGACGAAGCAAAAAAAACTGGGAAAATAACAAAATTCATTACTCCAGCAAAATTTTCTAATTGTTTAATTAAAGAAGACAATAATAAACCAATTGCATTAAACATTAAACCCACCAAATATAAAACTGGTAATAAGGTCAAATAAGTATTAAAATTAATCTCCACTCCCCACAAATAAGCAATGATTAAAAAAACATAAACTTGTACAATACCAACAGAAACATTAGCCATGGATTTACTCAACAATAAAAACCAGCGCGGTAGAGGCGCAGTTAATAGTATCTTCATACTTCCCATTTCACGGTCATATATCATTGACAACGAATTTTGCATACCACTGAACAATAGGATAATTGCACATAAACCAGGGGTAATGTAAGTCTCATATAAAACATAGGTTTCATAAGGTGGAATGATAGACACCCCAAGTACCGACTTAAATCCTGCTGCAAAAATAAACAACCAAACCAAGGGTCGCACTAAAGAGGCAAAAAAACGTGTGTATTGTTGCAAAAAACGCAAAAATTCTCTATAAACAATCGCTTTGAATGCAGTTAAATAATTATTGTTCATTAATTTGACTGCCTGTCAGCTTTACAAAAGCCTGTTGTAGATTTTCAGTATTGGCTGATTTGATAATATTACTGGCATAATCTGCTGCTATTATTTGACCCTGCTCTAAAATAATAATATAATCATTCAAGTTGACTTCATCAATTAAATGTGTACTCCATAAAGCGGCTAATTTTTTTTGAGCCAAATGACGCACATGGTTGGTTAATTTTATTCTACTTTCTATATCTAATCCCACAGTTGGCTCATCCAATAACAATAATTCAGGCTGATTGAGCAATGATCTAACCAGCTCAATACGCCTTATTTGCCCCCCACTCAATGTGCGTACTTTTTGGTTTAGCGCATCTAGTAGTCCAAAAGTTTGTAAATTTTTTGCTATGCTACTAATGGACTGTTCTTTTTTAAGTCCATGCAGTTGAGCAAAATACATTAAATTTTGCCTGACACTTAAATCTAAATCCAGAGTTCTTTGTTGAAATACGATACCTATTTTTTTAAAGATTGTATGGCTATGCTTGTTAATATCAAGAGAAAATAACATAATTTCTGAATTTTTTGGCGCTTTGTAAAAACGAGTTAGTAAAGAAAATAAAGTGGTTTTACCAGCACCATTTCTACCCAATAAAAAAGTAACACCTCTGTTTGGAATATCAAATGTTATGTCATTTAAAATAGTTTTATTCCCAATACTATAAATCAAATTTTTAACTTTAATACAAGAGGGGTTAATCATCTGCATACGCAATCCCCCAAGGATATCTGCCAACAGCAATAGACTTAATAGCCTTTAGTTTTTCAACATCAATAATGGATATATCATTACTAACACCATTGGTAGAAGCTAAGATTGATTCATCTTTATTAAAGGCCAATTGCCATACTCTTTGACCTACCAATATATATTTAATAACCTTTAGGGTTTTAGCATCAATAACAGCCAGCCTATTAGAAGGTCCCAATGCTACAAAAACCAAACCTTTTTTACTATAGGCAATACCAACTGGTTGAATTAATTCCTTTTCAACGCCATTGATAGCAAAGCCAATCTTTTTGACTATTTTTAAAGTTTTTACATCAATAATACTAACAATGCCGCCAATTTCAGAAGAAACCCAGACAAATTTTCCATCTGGAGAAAACTTGGCGTAACGAGGGCGGGATTCTACTAATACATTGCCATAAATCAAGTGACTGTCAAGATTGATAAAGTGCGCCATATTGGTTGTTTCAGATGTATTTACTAGGATTTTATCATCTGGACTAATGGCCATACCTTCAGGCTCAACCCCTACTTCAATTTCTGCTGTGATTTTTTTTGCCTCAACATCAATAACTGTAATTAAATTATCATCCTCATTAGAAACATAAATAAAACGACCATCACTACTAATTTCCATTAATTCAGGATCAGGGCCAGATGGTAAAATATCAACAATTTTTAAAGTCTCTAGGTCTAACACTTCAATCTTATCATCATCACTAACACAAATATAAAGTCGTTTTTGGTCTTGGCTAAGAATCACTCCCCTTGGCCTCTGCCCAACTTTAATTGTTTCAAGTAGCTTAAAGTTTTTTCCATCTAAAATACTAATGCTATTGTCTTTTTCATTAGAAACATAAATTTTGGCATTCGTTACTAGTGTTAATAACATTAGTAAGCAAAAAAATAGTTGTTTTTTCATGTTAAATTCTCCTCATATAGTTAATAACTTATTGCATTGCTTGTCGTAAAAATAGGCGTTACATTCTGCATTGTGTATTTTCTTTGCTAAGACCAAGTGTATCTAGGTTGGAATATTGGTGTAAGAATTTTTTTTGCGGAGAAACTGACACTAAAGAATTAGCCGATACCAATAAAATAGGCTGTCTCAATTGGTGGTTCCAGTCTCTAAGCGTTAGCTTTCTGCCTTTAAATCCAGCAATAGAAAATTGAGCACCAAATAAATACTGTTTAACAATTGCAAATTGACTGGAATGAGTTTGCGTCACCGCCTCTCCAATACCTCTTATGGCTAACCAAACTTGATAATCTAAAGCGCGCATCTTTCTTTCATAACGCTTATAAAATCGGCTTTGTAATTGTACAGCACCCCATTTTTCATGGGTTTTATGCCAAGTGGTTGGCATCAAACCTTGCGTACCTGAGACCAAAATTGGCAACCATGTTTGATAGATAATATATTCACCAAATTCACCAACCTCATCTGCAACAATCAACATATCGTAATCAATGCCTTGAGTAAAAATAGGGATTTCTTTTTGTGCAGTGCGACGACTATCAGGGCCAAAGTTCCATTGCTTTTCCTTAATAATGCGTCCACCAAATTTTTTACTGGATTTTTTAATTGCTTCAGCAAATTTTTTATCGTTAGCTTTTTGCCCTGTGATTAATAGCCATTTTTTCCAATTTTTATAAACCAAAAACTGTGCAATTGCGTCAGCTAACATAGCATAACTTGGGGCAATGTGAATAATATTTTTCCTACAATCTTGGTTTCTTAATTTATTATCTTTGTTGCCAATATTATAAAATAATACATCTTTACTGCTGTACCTAGTACTCATTGACAATAATAAATCACTAGGCACATCTAGTACAATATGCTGATAGTTTTGTGTAATTAATGTTGCTATTTTTCTCTCTATCTCTTTGATTTTATTGGATTTAAAACTCGTAATATTAAATTTCTCACCAATAAAAGAGCCAGTAGTATTGTTGTCTTTAACAGCTATAACGCCACCTGCTATGCCTAAGTTTTTAGGTTTTTTATCTAAATTAGACAACTTTTTATTAACATCATAACTTAACAACACAACAGCAATATTAGTGTTTGAGGTACTATCACTAAGCACTTTAAATGAAAGTAGTAAGAATAGCAAAACAATTAAAATATTAGAATGGCTTTTATGATAAAAATAGTGCATAGTTTGGTACAGCCTAAGTCTTTGTAAGTATCATTTACAAAAAACTTTCGTGGTATTAATCAAAAGGAATTAGCAGAAATGATACACTTAAATAAATAATTTTAACCTTTAGATAGGTTGTATTAATACTAAAGAACTACTTGTAATGACTGGTTCACAATGGTAGTATGCACTAGCAGTTAGGCACATGACAAGATATTTATATGTTGTGTTTTGTATTAATAAACTAAAGGAGAATTAATATGTGGATTAAGCCAAGTTTTGAAGAAATGCGCTTTGGCATGGAAGTAACCATGTACATAGCCAACCGTTAAGTTTTTTTTAAATCCTATAAAACTCCGTTAAGATTTTAACGGAGTTTTTCATTATATCATCAAACTATGTATATACGCATATTAGGGTCTGCAGCAGGTGGAGGATTTCCACAATGGAATTGTAATTGTCCTAATTGTACTGGCGTTAGAACATCTAGCATTAGAACCAGTGCTAGAACTCAATCTTCTATTGCTGTCAGTGCTGACAACAAATCTTGGGTATTATTTAATACTTCACCCGATATTCTATCACAACTACAATCGTTTGATAAATTACAACCTCATAGAACAATACGAGATACTGCTATTGTTGCCATTTTATATGTTGATGCGCAAATTGACCATACAACTGGGCTTTTAATGTTAAGAGAAGGTTGTCCACACCACATCTATTGTACAGATATGGTATATCAAGATTTAACCACTGCCTTTCCAATTTTTAGTATGCTAGAGCATTGGGGTGGCAATACAATCCATACTATTGCTTGTGATGGTCAAAGTTCGTTTAACATAGAAAAAATCGAACAGTTGAGTTTTACCGCTATACATTTAGACAGCAAGGCTCCACCATATTCTTTGCATCGCCATAACCCACATATTGGTGACAATATTGGCGTTTTTATCAAAGATAATCACTCTGGCAAAAGCCTATTTTATGCGCCTGGTTTGAATGTCATTTCTGATGAGGTAAAAAGCTTTATGCATCAAGCAGATTGCGTGTTAATAGATGGTACTGTTTGGCGTGATGATGAATTGGTTAAGCTAAAAATATCAAACAAGTTAGCCAGTGATATGGGGCATTTACCGCAATCTGGTAAAGGGGGAATGATAGAGGTTCTGTCAGACCCGAAACTAAACAATAGTAGAAAAATCTTAATCCATATTAACAACACCAATCCCATCTTAAATGAAGACTCTGAAGAGCGAAAAATACTCATCAAAAATAATATTGAAGTCGCCTATGATGGTATGGACATTGAATTATAACAATTTACCTAAAAAATATGCAAAAGAAACCATGGAGCCGAGAAGAATTTAAACAGCAATTACTGGCGAAAGAAAAGTACTATCATATTCACCATCCATTGCATAAACAAATGAGTACTGGTAAATGCAGCAAAAAACAAATCCAAGCATGGGTGCTTAATCGCTTTTATTATCAGCTTAAAATTCCTCAAAAAGATGCACATATTTTAGCGAACTGTGATGATATAGTGGTGCGTCAACATTGGATACAACGCATCTTAGACCATGATGGACATGGTGGTCAAAAAGGTGGCATAGAAGCTTGGGTACAGTTAGGACATGCTTGTGGATTGTCAAGTAAAAAAATACACTCGCTTAATGCAGTTTTGCCCAGTGTTCGTTTCGCAGTAGATGCTTATGTCACTTTTGCTATGAAGGCCAGCTGGCAAGAGGCTGCTTGCTCGTCATTAACAGAAATGTTTGCACCTAATATTCACCAAAACAGATTGGATAACTGGCCCAAACATTACCCTTGGATAGAATTAGACGGTTACCATTATTTCCGCAACCGCCTATCACAAGCCAGAAGAGATGTTGAAAACGGATTAACAATTACACTAGATTATTTTTCCAGTTACGAGCAACAACAACATGCTCTACGAATATTGCAATTCAAATTGGATATTTTATGGTCTATTTCAGATGCTATTTATTTGGCATTTTTTTACAACCAACCACCTTATAAGGATTGTTAGAAATGTTAGATTTAACAACACAACCTAAAATTAATCATATTTTCCGTCTACAGTTTGAAGAAAGTCAAAATAACTTTGTTTTACTTTACCCGGAGGGCATGATAAAGCTTAATGATAGTGCCGCTAATATATTACAATATTGTGATGGCAATCATAGTTTAGACGATATTATCAACAGCCTTAAGGAGCGATTTGGTAACTCCGCTGATATTGAAAATGATGTTACCGAATTTATTCAACAAGCTTATGAAAAACAATGGTTAAAATAACACCTCCTCTTTGGTTATTATTAGAGCTAACTTATAGTTGTCCACTACAATGTCCGTATTGCTCCAATCCGTTGGACTTACATCAGTACAAAAATACAGACTTGAGCACAAAAGAGTGGTTAAAAGTATTAAAACAGGCTAGAAAATTAGGCTCAGTTCAATTAGGCTTGTCAGGTGGCGAGCCTTTGCTGAGGAAGGATTTATTAACAATAATTGACTACGCACATCAATTGGGTTATTACATTAACCTTATCACCTCAGGCGTCGGTCTGACAGAGGAAAAAATAAAAACATTTAAACGCGCTGGTTTAGACCATATTCAATTAAGTTTTCAAGGTAGTGACTCAGAAAGTAATAAAAAATACGCTGGTAGCGATGTTTGGGAACAAAAAATAAAAGCAGCAAAACTAATCAAGCATTATGGCTTTTCCATGGTTTTAAACTTTGTACTGCATAGGCAAAATATCCATCAAACAAAAGAAATGTTAGAACTGGCACTTAGTTTAAAAGCAGATTATGTTGAATTGGCAACTGTACAATATTATGGCTGGGCACTACACAATAGGACGCAATTACTCCCATCTAAACAACAATTGGACCAAGCTGAGGCGATAGCACATGACTATCAAAAACAATATAATGACAAGATGAAGATAATTTACGTGATTCCAGATTATTATGAAGGTAAGCCAAAGGCCTGCATGAATGGCTGGGGCAGCACATTTTTATCCATTGCCCCAAATGGTGAGGCTCTACCTTGTCATAGCGCAAAAATATTACCAAACATTACTTTTCCTAATGTTAAAACAGATTCTATTGCAACGATTTGGCGGCAATCTAAAGCATTTAACAAATATAGAGGTAATGACTGGATGCTGGAGCCATGCCAATCTTGCCCTGAAAAGGAAAAGGATTTTGGTGGCTGTCGTTGCCAGGCTTATTTGTTAACTCAAGAGGCACGCAATGCTGACCCCGCTTGCAATTTATCCCCTTATCATGATGTTATTTTAAATGCTGTTAAACTGGCCAATCAAACCGATAGTAAGATTGAACTTGACAACACAATATTGAGAAATGCAAAAAACTCTAAAAAAATAATGATGACAAAATGAAATCACTGATTTTTATTATTTTATTTCAATTAAACACTAATGGTTACGCTGCCGCCTCTGATAAAAATTGGTTTTGTGCACAACGATTAGTGCGCAATATTTCTATTGGTGCGGTTTGGCATCATGGTCATAATGAAATATTTGATTCACTTAATCAAAACAAAATCATGGTATCTGAGTTGATTAAAAAGACAGGACATCGTTTGCTAGAAACCCAAGACAACCAAGAACATGCCACAACCATTGTTAAAAAATTTTCCCAGAAAATTTCTGGTGATAACTCTAAGTTAACACTACTATTCGCTTATACTTTAAAAAAACTAAATCAACAAAGACAAGAAAAAATAAACTACGTTTTGAATTATGGTCGTAATCATCAAAAAAGGGTGGATATATTGCAAATAACCAGAAAGCAAATTAGGCAAGCAATTAAAGATACTAATATCACTAAATTAGCAGATTTAGAAGAGCAATACCAATGGCAAATAACTGTACTTAATGCACGTAAAAAACACAATCCATATTTGTGTGAAGAAGTGGTTGATACCGATGCCTATGCATTCTTCTTAGCAAAAGAAATTTCTCAATATATCAATTAGTCGTGTTTCCAATATTATGAAGTTGAACACTTCTCTGTTAAATCAATTTATTAGTATTGGCATTGTTGTCTTATCACTATTGCTCATTATCAATACTTATGTTGTCTATTACCAAGCTAATACTATTGATAAATATCAGCGTTACCTTGTAAAAACTGATAAAAATTTTGATGATGTTATGTATGATTTAAGGCTTGCAATTAGACGGCATAACTATAGAATTACTTCTATCAATCATATTGGAGAGGCTATTGCTACAAATAACGACCAAGACTTTATACAGGCATCTATTGTAAACTTTTGTAATGTCAGTATTGCTAAAAAATTTATAGAACAGTCCCTTTCCTATATATTATATATGCCGTGTCGAGTTGCTGTATATGAAAAAGGAGACGATATAATTATTGAAACCTATTTGCTTAGTAAGAAAAATGATATTCACAACCAAGTAAACACCACTATCAAAAATATTGTTAACGCAGCAAGAGGTTTAGATTATTAATTTGACAGGATTTTTAAAGGGTACCTTATAATGATGGTCCAAACGCATTGACGAAACACAGCTTGTTTGCTTTAATTTGTGCCTTGTAAAAAGCGCCTTGTTTTTTTCTGTAAGCTGCTGTTTTAAAAATTAAAGTTTTCTCTCCGGGGATTTGTTGCATACGAGAGATAGTTTCTAACTCAACATATTTTTTATAAGGTATTTCTGCTGCGATAACATCAATACTACAAGCGCAAGATTTTAATGCGCTAACTGAACTATAATTTATAGCCATACAATTACTAGTATATTCGACGATAGCAAGAGTAGGGTAAGAATTGTTAAAAGCGTGAACAGTATTTGCAAGCAGCAGTGGTAAAAAATATGCAAGCAGTTTTTTCATTATTTTATTTCCAATTAAATATTTTGTAAAGAAGGTATGCATCCTTAATTTTATAACACTAATGGCACATTATATGATTTTAATATAGCATTAATCGCTGTTCTGTGTTTGCGTAATATTCGGTTAATTCGATGTTTTAATTCAATTTCACCATTACGGACACCCATGCTAATTTTGAAATACATTTTTTTATCTTTGAGTTTTGTCATTTGCAACTTGTTTGCATATTTTTGCACATTGTTACCAATGCTAGGCCCCCAAGCAATAGCAACATCAATTTTTTTAGCAAGTAAATCATCAATCATTTTTTGCTGCACTGAATAATAGCGATTATCCACCAACAACGGATAATAATGTAGTTGATAATCAAAACCAGACTCCAGCAACACCGATAATGGTGGTGTATTATTTGACAACCCTATGCGCAAATATTGTAGATTTTTATCGCTCAAATGTTTAATTTTTAGATTTTCATGTTGACGATAAACAAACACATACGCCGATTGATAATAAGGGTTGGTATTGAGCAATAAGCCATTCTTCAAAGTAGTGCTTAGAACCAAATCACACAAATTGGTATTTAAAGTGTTACGGATAAAGCCCACACCTAGTGGATGCCAAGTGTACTCCACCCGCAATATTTTGAGTTTTTTGGCTATAAAGGTAGCAATTTTATTTTCAAAACCTGATAAATTGGTAGTACTAAAAGGCAAGTTACGACTTGAGCAAACTCTTAGCACTTTATTATCATAAACTTCAAATGTTTTTTCCTTGGTATTTGCCAGCGTAGCAAAGAGCAACAAAGCAATACCTAAGAATAAACCATTCATTTGGGTATTTTTTTTGGTCTACCACCTTTAAGTATACCGTCTGAGCGCGCCCGTAGATAGCCGTAAATATGTGGGTAATATTTATTCACATTAGGGTCAATATTCCATGCTGGCATACCTTTGTTTGGTCGTCCCTTAGAGACAATTTCCTTGAATGTAATAAAATCTATTTTTTTATTCCTTATCGCCAATAACAAGTTAGGACCAGAGGTACCACCTGTAGCCTTAGCGCCGTGGCAACCACTACAAGCACCAAAACGACGCCAGCCATTATAAGTTTTTTTATCCACCCTGCCTTGTTCATCAACAACATAATATTTTTTATCTTGCTCAAAATTATCTTGATTACTAGCAAAAACAAATGTGTTGAAAAATATAAAAAAGAACACGCTAAATCGTATTATTGTAGGAATAATTTTCATCTTTCTCCTTTTTTTGTTCTGTGAATTTGACTCATAAGTGTATCACCTCCAATTGACGGGTATCTACGCCCGTTTTCTCTAAAAATACCCTTCTAAAGCACCATAAAATACAACATTATCTGCTGTCACTAAAAGCACCACTCCAAACTGAAAGGAACTCAAGATTGAACCAAATAATTTCACCTTTGTAAGCACCTTGGGCAAAATAAAGGCAGTTAAATTTATTTCGCTCAAGGTGCTTACAAAGGTAAAATAAAGGCAGTCAAGTTTATTATAAAACCAGCATTAATCATAACAATTTAATCACCTCTAAATTGTTAAACGAATACTTGCTCTATAAAAAAATAACTACCCTTATCTTGCCTATGTGACTTCTATAATGAGAATACAGTCACTTGACCACCAAGTTTAGTGTATTTTGATAACTCTTTATAGCCACCAACAGCACCTAAACCACCTTGGTCTCCATCACCATCAATACCAGCTGCCATACCAATACCAGCCCAGCCACCAATACCAGAATAAACTGCTAAATATTGTTTGCCGTTATGCATGTAAGTCATCACATTACCGATAATACCTGATGGGGTCTTAAAGCGATATAATTCAGCACCAGTTTTTGCATCTACAGCTTTAAAATATCCTTCTAAAGTACCATAAAATACAACATCACCTGCTGTTGCTAAAGCACCACTCCAAACGGAGAAGCGTTCAGGGTTAGACCAGATAATTTTACCTTTATCAGCATCCCAAGCAATAAAATTACCTAAGTTGTCTTCACCTTTAGGTGGGAACATATCTAAGTTTGCACCTACAAAAGGCTGACCAGGCGTGTACGAAACTTCATAAGGTTCGTAATTCATACACACATGATTAGTTGGCACATAAAACAGTCCTGTTTTAGGTGAAAAAGCTGCGGGTTGTTGATCCTTAGAACCTAACGCTGCTGGACAAATATCTTTAGTAATAGTGTCTTCACCGCCTGCTTCAGTGCTGTATTTTTTAACCCTATTAGGTAGCCCTGTTCTTAGATCAATACTGGTTGCCCAGTTAACTACTGGATCAAATTTTTCCGCTACTAACAATTCACCAGTAATTCTATCTAATGTATAACCAAAGCCATTTCTATCAAAATGAACCAGTGTTTTACGTTTCATACCCTTAACAGTGATATCAGCCAAAATCATCTCATTAACACCATCATAATCCCACTCATCGTGCGGGGTCATTTGATAAAGCCATTTAACTTTACCAGTATCAATGTTTCGCGCCCAAATCGTCATAGACCATTTATTGTCACCTGGCCTTTGAATAGGGTTCCAAGTACTTGGATTACCAGAACCATAATACATCAAACGGGTGTCTTTATCATAAGAATACCATCCCCATGTTGATCCACCGCCTGTTTTCCATTGATCCCCTTTCCATGAAGTAACACCACTATTTTTACCCACTTTTTTACCTAAGTGTGTGGTTTTATAAGGTTGAATTAAAGTCATATTATCTGGACCTTGTGAATAACCGTTCCAAACCATTTTTCCACTATTGATATCATAAGCAGTAATCCGTCCTTGAATACCATACTCACCGCCAGAAATACCAACCACAACTTTATCTTCAAAAACCATAGGTGCAGATGTCCCACTTTCAGCTACAGCAGGATTACCATTCTTCACTTTCCAAACAAGCTTGCCATTTTTACTATCTAAAGCAACCAATGTTGTATCTGCTTGGTATAAAAAGATTTTGCCTTCAGCGTAAGATAAGCCTCGATTAACCGTATCACAACACATTATCCCAATAACCTTCGGGTCTTGTATTGGCTTATATTCCCAAATAATTTTACCATTATCTAAATTCATGGCATAAATATTGTTAGGGAATGGCGTGTGGATATACATCACGCCATCAACCACTAAAGGCGAACCTTCATGACCGCGTAACACACCAGTAGAAAATGTCCATGCAGGTTTTAACTGACTAACATTACTACTATTAATTTGACTTAAACGAGAATACCTCTGGTTGAAAAAATCACCCGTCGGTATCGCCCAATTATTAAGGTCATTGGCTTTTCTTGCTGCATCATCATTGGCTGTTACCAACGATGATAAAAACAACAATAGTAGCAAGGCAAAACCTGTAACTATATTAACTTTTTTCATATTTATCTCCTGTTCTACTTCAAAAAAATCACCACTATAATAACTTTTTGTAGTGATACTCCATATGTTCACCTATAAACGATGCAATAAAATGATAGCTATGATCATAGCCGTCTTGCATGCGAAAATTAAGTAAAACTTCTTTTTTGCTTACACAAATTTCCTTTAAACTTTCTGAATACAGTTGCTTTTCTAAAAATTCATCTGCAGTTCCTTGATCAATTAATATGGAATCAACACTTGCACCATTCTCAATTAGAGAAGTAGCATCATATTGTTGCCATTGTTTTTCATCTGTGCCCAAATAAGTTGTAAAACAATTTTTACCCCAATCGCATTGTGTAGGATTGCAAATCGGAGAAAATGCCGAAACAGAACGATAGGCATTTTTATTTTTTAGGGCACAAATCAACGCACCATGTCCACCCATTGAATGTCCTGATATAGACTTAACACCTTTAATAACAGGAAAATTATCTTCAATAATGCTAGGCAATTCATTAACAACATAACTGTACATATTGTAATGTTGCGCAAAAGGCGATTCAGTAGCGTCAACATAAAAACCTGCGCCCTTACCTAAATCATAGCGATCAGGATAATCAACAACATCCTCCCCTCTAGGTGAGGTATCCGGCATAATAATGGCAAGCCCCAACTCAGAGGCATATTTTTGCATGCCTGCCTTGGTTCTAACATTATCATCTGTACAAGTCAGACCTGACAACCAATACAACGAAGGTACTTTCTCCTTCTGTGCTTGAGGTGGTAGGTAAATAGAAAATGTCATTTCACAATGATTGACATCAGATTGATGGGTATAGCGCTTTAAAAAACCGCCGAACTCTTTAATACTCTCTATTTCTTTTATCATCTGCTATATCCTCTTCCTACATCTAAAAAATAATCACAGAGCGAATACTCTTGCCATCATGCATTAAATCAAAGGCGTGATTGATATCTTCTAACCCCATGGTGTGTGTAACCATTGAATCAAGTTCAATTTCACCATTCATATATCTATCCACATAACCTGGTAACTCTGTACGCCCTTTAACGCCACCGAATGCTGAACCCTTCCAAGTGCGCCCTACTACTAAATTAAAAGGCCTAGTTGCTATCTCTTCACCAGCGCCAGCTACCCCAATGACTGTAGAAACACCCCAGCCCATATGAGTACATTCTAATGCATCACGCATCACATGCACATTACCAATACATTCAAATGAGTAGTCCACGCCACCGTTAGTCATCTCTATAATTTTTTCAACAATAGATCCGCTAAGGTTTTTAGCATTAATTAAATCAGTTGCACCTAAGGATTTAGCCAATTCAAGCTTACTGTCATTATGATCAATAGCAATAATACGCCCAGCTTTTGCCATCACTGCACCTTGAACGCATGACATACCAATACCGCCAATACCAAATACTGCAACCGTTGACCCGGGCTTCACTTTGGCGGTGTTCAATACCGCGCCAATACCTGTGGTTACACCACAACCCAGCAAGCATACTTTGTCCAGTGGCGCTTCTTTATTAATTTTTGCCAGTGCAATTTCTGGAACACAAGTATATTCTGCAAAAGTAGAACAACCCATGTAATGATAAATTGGTTTACCGTTTTGAGAAAAACGCCTAGTGCCATCAGGCATATAACCAGTCCAGACAGTGCTGGCAATTGATTGACATAAATTAGTCTCTGGGGACTTACAATAATCACAAACACCGCACTCGGGTATATAAAGCGGTATTACATGGTCGCCTGGTTTCAAGTCTTTAACGCCTGGACCACACTCTTCTACAATACAACCACCTTCGTGACCTAACACACAAGGAAAAACACCTTCTGGGTCATTACCAGACAAAGTGAAGGCATCAGTATGACAAACGCCTGAAGCAACAACGCGTAGCAACACTTCTCCTTTTCTTGGCTTTTCAATTTCAATTTCTTCTATGGACAAGGGTGCTTTCGCTTGCCATGCAACCGCTGCTTTTATCTTCATTTTTACTACTCCTTATATTGGTATATTGGTCTCAATAAAAAAACAGCCAATATTTTTTAAGTATTGGCTGTTTTTTTGTTCTATGTGTTAGAAGTTGCTTCCCAACCGCTGTGACGAGGCAAGCCATCATCGGGAATGGTGAACATAGGATGTTTAGAATCTGTGAATACCCACCTATCTGGCGTTTGCCCTAAATCAACACCACGCTCTAAAGTTGGCACATGTACCAATGTATGATCTGGATAAGCATCAACATTTAAAAACATATGGCAGCCACATTCTGTGCAAAACTTTCTGTGACAAGTTTCTAATGAATCAAAATTTTTGATTTTATCTTGATTGGCCGTTACCTCAAATTCTGCATTTTCCACCACTGCAATAATAGCAAGCGAACCACCACAAGTTTCAGTACAATCCGTACATAAACAGTAATGAATCTCGAAAGGCTCCTTGGTATATTGAAATTGTACTGGATTTTCCTCGCAGCGACATTTTCCCTTAACAATAAAATTACTCATACTATCTCCTTTTTTCCTTTTAAAAAAATTTTTAAAAAAACTCAAAATTAACTCCTTTAATAATATAATCACAAAAGTTATCCCATAAAACAGTAACACAAATGTAACATCAACTCGTTCTGTTTACGGACATTATCACTACTTGTAATTTATAAAACAATAGGTTAGTAGAATTAGACCTATAGTATTATGGATGGAAATAAAAATTATGGTATTCTTAAACCTCAAAGTTTGAGTATTTTATTACTTAGCAGGAGTTAAAAAGATGTTGATTAAATATTGTTTCATTACCTTATTGTTGTTATCTGTTGTTGCAGAATCTCACGGACCCACTAGAAAAAAATCACAAAAACAAATCGTGATTAATGTAAGCACTGAAAAAGTTTGGCAGAGAATTAAGAATTTTTCTGACTTATCTTGGCACCCTTTAGTTGAAAAAGTAGTGATGCTAAAAAAAGGCAATAAAAAAGGTAGCATACGTAGTATTATGCTAAAGAATGGTGGTGTTATTAATGAAAAGCTCAAAAAATACCAGCCTAATAAGATGCGCTACGATTATAAAATCATTGATATGAGTACGGTTAAAACCATTCAACATTTAGGTGATGATATTGCTGTTAAAGTGTTGCCGGTGTCCAATTATTCCGCTAGTATTCAAGTAACTAAAAAAGGTAAAAACCAATCAATAGTCACTTGGAAAGGGGCGTATTATCGTGGTTTTATGAACAACAATCCACCTAAAGAACTCAATGAAATAGCTGCTAAAAAAGCAGTTAATGGTGTTTATCGTGCAGGTCTTGATAATTTGAAAGTCATATTAGAAAAGTAAAAATGAAAAGCAATATTATTGGTTTATCAATATTACTCATTGCTACACTAACTTATGCTTTTGATAAAACAATTAGCGTGCTAGATTTTGAGCTAACCGACACTACGATTAAAATTAACGATGTACAAGAAAAAATACGCACGCAATCAATTCAACCTTTACTCGCACAAGCTTTAACAAAACTTGGTTATAAGATAATACCTGTTGATCACCAGTTGCAAAATAAAGCAAATCAAGGTGTGGGTTATCTTCAATCACACCCAGATGTGGTAGCTGAATTAGGTCGAAAAATAGGTGTTGATTATGTCATAGTAGGGCGACTACATAAACCCAGTTATTTATTTGCCTATATAATTGCTAGAGTTATTGATGTCAAGCAAACTAAACTTATTGCTCGCCATGTAGTTGAAGCAAAAGGAAGGAGTATGCAGGCAACACAAAAGAGCATTCCTAATTTAGCCATGAAAATAGTGCAAACTATTCAAAATTAAAGGCACCTTTAAAAACTCATCTTACATAGGGTTATTATGACGCCTATGCATAATTATGAATACCAAATACTTAAGTTTAATGCTGTTATTTTATCACACACTCACAGTTGCCAGTCCTTTTGCCTATATTAGCAATCAATTAGACAATACGGTTGATGTTATTGACTTAAGTCTTAATCAAACTATCAAAACTATTAAGGTGGCTGGCGCACCAGCGGGTGTTGCTAGTGGCCATCATAACAATAAGATCTATGTTACAACGCCAGAGAATGGTTCTTTTGTTATTATAAACAGCCAAACTCAAGCAGTTGTTAAAACTGTTTATGTCGGTGGTGCGCCATTAGGTATTGCTATTGATCACAAAGATAATTATGTTTATATTGCAGATTGGTATAGCAACAAAGTGCATGTGTTTGATGCTAAACAACAACAGTTGGTGGATACAATTTTAGTTGGGCAGTCGCCTTCAGGTTTGGTGTTAAGTGTAGATAATAGCCATCTATTTGTTGCCAATAGACTTTCTAACTCAGTCTCTAAAATCAACCTTGCCACCCGCCTAGTAGAAAAAACAACAGCAGTGGGGACACACCCTTTTGGTCTGGCAATTGATACCCAATTTATTTACAGTGCTAATGTCGTTAGTCATGACATCAGTGTATTAGATATTAATAATTTAGAACTAGTAGCGCATATTGATTTAGCAGAAGATTCTTTACCCTATGCACTAACATTGGCACTGAATAATCAGCGTTTATTAGTCACCCATCAAGGGGATTCGTATGTAGGGGTGATTGACACAAAAAATAAGAAATATATCGCCAGCATTGAAGTGGGAGACAAACCTGAAGGCATTAGTACTCACCCTCAAAACGACCAACTTGTCTATGTTGCCAATTGGTTTGATGATACTGTTAGCCTGATTGATGTTTCAAAATTAGCCACAATTAAAACCATTAAAGTTGGCAAAGGTGCTCGCTCTTTTGGGAAATTCATAATTCCCTAGCCGAAATAAAAAACTTGAAATAAGTCTATAGTATTATAGAAATAAATAAAAAACAATGTAGTATGATTTCTATATCAAAGAAAAACCTGTTTAATAAACAAAGTAATGATTTTTCCCATCAAATCACTGCTAAATAACAAAAAAAAATTAAGGCACTTTAAACTTTACATCAATCAATTTAATTAAAAATAATCTCCCATATAAGAATATAGACTCTATTAAATAAAAAATAAATAATGAAATGCTATGAAAATTTGTTACAAAAAAAATACTAGAGAATAACCGATGAACACCATTTTAGAATTAACCAAACACTTACCAATTGAGCGCAGTTATTTGATTGAATACTTACATTGTATACAAGATGAATACCACTGTATCAGTCGTGCCTATATGGAGGATATAGCAAAATTATTAAGCATTTCTCTATCAGAAGTATTTGAGGTGGCTACTTTCTACCCCCACTTTCAAGTAGTTGAACCTGATCAGCTACCTGAAAATAAAATTATTCTAAAAATTTGTGATTCATTAGTTTGTCAAATGCATAACGCCGATGCCTTATTAATCAAAGCCAAAGCGCAGTATGGGAATAAATTACGCATTATGCCTGTTGCCTGCCTAGGGCGTTGCCAACATGCGCCAGTAGCACTACTCGGTGAAAATCCTATTGATTACGCCGATGAAACAAAACTTAAACATGCTATCAAAAACCAAGTATATCAGCCACTGCCTACTCATAATCATCTAACTTTTGAACAATACAAAAAACAAAGTGGCTATCAAACATTGCTTGATTGCGTTGCCAATCAAACACCTGAATCGGTGATTGAAATACTTAAACAATCAGGTTTGCGTGGTCTAGGAGGCGCGGGATTCCCAGGAGGTATTAAATGGCAATCTGTGCGTGAAGAGCTTGGTGAACATATGTTACTAATCAACATTGACGAAAGCGAAGTCGGCACATTTAAAGACCGTTATTATTTAGAGAGCAACCCACATCAATTTATTGAAGGAGCATTAATAGCAGCGTGGGCAATTAATGCCGATAATATTTATTTGTATTTGCGTAATGAATATGCCAATGCGCGTCAAATTTTAATCAATGAACTCGCCAAACTTAATACCGAACTAGATTACCCACTACCAAAAATACATTTAAGACGTGGTGCAGGCGCCTACATTTGTGGCGAAGAATCAGCAATGACCGAATCAATCGAAGGTAAAAGAGGAATGCCACGCTTAAAACCGCCACGATTAAGTCAAGTTGGTTTGTTTGGTTTGCCCACCTTAGAACATAACTTAGAAACATTGCATTGGGTACCAGATATTATCAAAAAAGGTGCAGATTGGTACCATTCTTTAGGTCAAAATGATTTTGTTGGTATGCGAACTTTTTCAATCAGTGGTAGAGTTGCCAAACCTGGTGTTTATGTCGTGGCAAATGGTATTACTCTTAATCAGCTGATTAACAAATATTGTGATGGTATGCTGGAAGGTCATCAGTTAAAGGCATTTTTTGTTGGTGGCTCTTGTGGTGGCATTCTACCACCTTCTGCTGCTGACGAAGTATTGGATTTTGGCACTTTAGACAAATACAATAGTTTCATCGGCTCTATGGCAATTATCGTGCTTTCAAGCCAAGATAGTGTTAAAGATGCCGCTATTAATGTCATGACTTTCCTGCGTGACGAGTCTTGTGGTCAATGCACTCCTTGTCGCGTTGGTACCGCTAAATCAGTTGAATTACTAAAGCAAGAATCTCCCGACAAACAAGTATTAGAATCTTTATGCGTAGTAATGGAAGATTCTTCTATATGCGGTCTAGGTCAAGCAGCACCCAACCCAATTCGTTCACTTATTAAATACTTTCCAGAAGAACTAAAATGACCACTTTTACCCTTAATAACCAAAACATCACAGCGCTTACCAATGAAACCATATTGCAAGCAGCGCAGAGACATCACATACAAATACCAAACTTATGCTATAAAGAAGGCTATCGTCCAGATGGTAATTGTCGTTCTTGCATGGTAGAAATTGATGGCGAAAGAGTACTTAGCCCGTCGTGTTGCCGCCAACCAACCAAAGGCATGGTGGTTTATAGTAATAATAAGCGCGCTTTAACATCACAAAAAATGGTATTAGAGCTATTAATAAGCGATATGCCTGAACAAAGTATCCAATCAAAATATCAATATGATTCGCGTTTGCAAAAATGGTGTGAGCAGCTTGGTGTTTATCACACCAAGCTACCTAAGCGCCACACCCCTGTTGTTGCTGATACTTCACATTGTGCGATTGCCGTTAATTTAGACAGTTGCATTCAATGTAATTTATGCATCCGTGCCTGTCGTGAAGAGCAATGTAATGATGTAATAGGAATGGCAAATAACGGTCGTCACACTAAAATTGTGTTTGATTTAGAAGTTGATTTAAGTCTAAGCACTTGCGTGAGTTGTGGTGAATGTGTGCAAGCTTGCCCAACAGGTGCCTTAACCTCAAAAAATGAAGACAATTGGACGCCGGACTTAAAAGAAGTAGATTCCGTTTGTCCTTATTGTGGAGTTGGTTGTTTACTGACTTACAAAGTAAAAGATAATAAAATTGTTGGTGTAAAAGGTAGAGAAGGCCCTGCTAATAAAAGTCGTTTATGTGTCAAGGGGCGTTATGGGTTTGATTACGCACACCATGATGCTAGATTAAAACAACCTTTAATACGTAGAGATAATGCCCCTAAATCAATTGATAAACTAACGCCTGAGTACCTTGAAGAAATGTTTAGACCCGCAACATGGGAAGAGGCAATCGCCTTTGCTACAAAGGGTTTAAAAACAATTAAAACCCAACAAGGCCGGGAGGCATTAGCAGGTTTTGGTTCCGCCAAGTGCTCTAATGAGGAGGCTTATTTATTTCAAAAATTAGTAAGAACTGGTTTTGAAAATAATAATGTTGATCATTGCACACGCTTATGTCATGCCTCATCAGTGTATGCTTTATTAGAAGGTATTGGCTCAGGGGCAGTATCCAATCCATTTAATGATGCACAATTTTCTGATGTTATTATTGTTATTGGTGCAAACCCTAATGTTAATCACCCAGTTGCCGCTAGTTTTTTCAAAAATGCTGCCAAAAAAAATCAAGCTATCATCGAAATGAACCCTATGCGTACATCTTTATCTCGTTTAGCTAAGCATTTTGTTCAATTTAACCCTGGCACTGATGTGTTAATCCTCAATGCAATGATGCACACGATTATCAAAGAAGATCTGACCAACAAAGAATATATTGCCAAACACACTAAAAATTTTGATGCCATTAAAGCCTCAAGTGCGCGCTATTCACCTGAGTCTATCAGTGCAATTTGTGGCATTGAAGCAAAGTTAATAAAAACCATATCGCGCTTATATGCTAAGGCTGACAATGCTATTATTTTTTGGGGTATGGGCATCTCTCAACATACTCATGGTACTGATAATGCTAGATGTCTGATTGCTTTAGCATTAATGTGTGGACAAATTGGACGACCTGGCACAGGATTGCACCCCCTGCGAGGGCAAAACAATGTCCAAGGTGCATCTGATGCTGGCTTAATACCAATGATGTTGCCAGATTACCAGAAAGTGGATGATGCTAATGTACATGCTAAATTCTCTAAATTGTGGGAAACTGACCTAGCAACAAAGCCAGGTAAAACAGTGACTGAAGTCATTGATAGCATTGTGACTAACGACTTACAAGCAATGTATATTATGGGAGAAAATCCAGCAATGTCTGACCCTAATTTAAATCACAGTCGCCAAGCCATTGCTAAACTTAAACACTTAGTTGTTCAAGATATTTTTTACACTGAAACTGCTGCTTTAGCAGATGTCATCTTACCCGCTACAACATTTTCTGAAAAGACTGGTACCGTTACTAATACCAATAGACAAGTGCAAATGGGAAGGCAAGTACTTGATGCGCCAGGTTCTGCCAAACCAGATTGGTGGATAATCATAGAAATTGCCAAAGAATTAGGGCTTGATTGGCAGTATGACAGTGTTAAACAAATTTTTAATGAAATGCGACAAACCATGCCAAGTATTCAAGGCATTACATGGGATAAACTAGAAAAACAATCATCAGTCACCTATCCTTGCAAAAAAGAGTCCGACCCAGGAGAGGCTATTATTTTTAAAGAAGGATTCCCCACCTCAGATGGCAAAGCGCTTTTTGTGCCAACAAATTATCAGTTAAATGCTGAATTACCAGATAATAACTATCCTTTAATTCTAATAACAGGGCGCATACTGGAACATTGGCATACTGGGTCAATGACTCGAAAATCCAAAGTATTAAACCATTTAAAACCACAATCATTTTTAGCCATCAATCCTAAAGATGCGAAAAAGATAGGTATATCATCAGGTGACAATATCATACTTAAATCAAAAAGAGGCAGTGTTAAAACACTTGCTAAACTTGATAGCAATCTACAAATCGGCAATGTATTCATGCCTTTTTGCTTTGTTGAGGCTGCTGCTAATATTATTACTCGTGATGACATTGACCCTAACGGTAAAATCCCTGCTTTTAAATATTGTGCAGTGACTGTTGAGCCCTGCATCTAATACATTATTTAAAGACTTACACCTAAATAGTCAACCCTTAAAAACCACACAAAACATTGATTTATAACAATAAAACCAACAATAACCCTAGACAAATCAACCAACTTTTGCTAAAATACCTCTTATTTCTTGGTCGTTTTGCTTAAAAAAATGTTAACTAAATCCAGCCCAATATCCACCCAATCAAATCTTTTTCATTCAGAGCTCTTTTCTCAATTAGATGTCAAAGACCCTTTAATACAACTAGCCAACACTATTAATTGGACAGTCTTCGATGATGCCTTTGAACAACATTACTCTCAAAACAATGGCAGACCCTCAAAACCCATCAGGCTGATGGTAGGTTTGCTTTTGCTTAAACAACTAGAAAACCTCTCTGATGAGCGTGTTGTTTTACAGTTTAAGCGCAACCCTTATTATCAATACTTCTGTGGTCACTCAAACTATATACCAGGCATGCCTTGCAATGCCACCGAGTTGGTGCACTTTAGAAAGCGTATAGGCGTTAAAGGCTTTAATCTTATTTTTAAAATGAGTGTCGCCTTACATGGCAAACAAGCCCAAG
>NZ_UEXF01000019.1:288106-317428 GCF_900127505.1 thiotrophic endosymbiont of Bathymodiolus puteoserpentis (Logatchev)
GCCAGTCATGATAAAAATATTCACGACTCAAAAACCTTAAATGTTGCCATAAGCCATGCTAATAGCAACAGAAACAAACCCATCAAACAAGCGGTATGCGACCGAGGCTATGTTGGTGCAAAGGTAGTGCTCGGTGCAAACATCATTTTGCCTAAAAAAGCCCTTAAGCGAGACAATCGTTATCAACAAGACAAAAAGCGCAAACTGTGTAAAAGACGCGCAGCGATTGAGCCGATTATCGGACATCTTAAATCAGATTTTAGACTCTCTAGAAACCTACTCAAAGGGCAAGTTGGTGATGAGATTAATGTTTTAATGGCTGCCTGTGCTTGGAATTTGAGAAAATGGCTGGTGATAGCCACTATTTTTTTGTTTTGGCAAAAACTGGGCTTATTTTTTGTAAAATACCTAAGGTTTTTTGTGGTGCTGGATAAAAAGCAGTTTTGTTGATTTAGATGGTTGGAAAAATGGGGGGGTTTGGTTTGTTTGGAGTGGTTTTTAAGGAGCGACTAATTATTTCGTTTGAAAATAAAAATATTCCCTACCCTTTAAACCTAGTATGATTGACTATCAGGAAAAATGGATTATTTAATCAGGAGAAAATATGCAAAATATCTTAAAAAATTTACTGTTAATACTATTAAGCTTTACCACCTTGCAAGTCTTCGCATTTGATTTTACCTATACCAAGCATTCTTGGTTTGGTGCTGGCTCTAAAGGCAACGAATATGCTATTGAAGGTTATGATACAGTTAATTATTTCACTGAGAATAAGCCTGTCAAAGGTTTGGCAGAATTCTCGCTTGAATATCGAGGAAAAACTTGGCGCTTTAAAAATGCAGAAAATCTAGCGCTATTTAAGGCTAGCCCGCAACAATATGCACCACAATATGGTGGACACTGTGCTTGGCGTATCGCCCAAGATGGTGAAGGCGTATATGGAAATCCTAAGATTTGGACCATTGTTGATAACAAACTTTATCTAAACTACAACCAAGTCGCTAACAAGCGATGGGTAAAGGATATTCCTGGCTTTGTCAAAGAAGGTAATGACTTTTGGTTAGGTAAAAACCAATTTAAAAACCTTAATTGAGTGCATAGTCTACTGATTCGAATACACCGGTAATGATTGATATATAAATCATTGATGTAATAGAGGTGCCACTAATAATGCCAATCAGTATGTTTCTTAATTTAACATCAATAATAGATAAAAAATAAATCAATATATTGATTGAAATACCTGGGATAAAACACAAAGCAAAAATAATAGGAATTTCTTTAGTTTTGATTTTATGTTCATAATCCAATATTTTTTGCGGCACTTTAAAATTTAACTTATGTGCAAAATTATAAATAATCAAACAATAACCTACAATAGCAATTTGAATAGCAAAAAACACCTGAGTAAAAGAAAAAATATAGATACCTGCAAGTAAAAAAGCAGTGCCTGGCAATAATGTCAAGCCTCTAATAATTAAAATTAAAATATAAACAACATAGGATATTAAAAAATATTCAGTAGTTAAAAACGCTTTAAGCATTTCTGGGTCAATTTTATAATCACTAAAATATAAATAAATCACCGCAATAATATTGAGTACAACAAAGCCATAAAATAAATATTTTTTACTAATATTTTTCATTATCGGTAATTTCCAGTTGTTCTAATTTGTTATAAAAATCATCTAAATCTTTGGGTTTTTCACCATATCTGGGGTTATCATGCATTTTTAAAAATGGACGCGAATTAAGTTCTAAAAAAATACAGGATTGGGTATTGAAATCAACTTCAATTCCTTCTTTACAAATCACATCAATACCCAAAATATTGGCATTAAAAAAATTCAATATTTTAATCAGGTCTTGTTTGTTGTTATCACTTAGTTTGGCTTTATCAATCACCTCAATACTTGAGCCTAATTTGAGCGAAATCTTATGGTGCAGATAAACTTTTTGCTTATCTGCAAGGATCGTAGAAAAGCGCATCCCTTGTTGTTTTAGATGCCTCTCAATAGCTTTATTTTTAGGTATCAATTGAGTAACAGGTGCAAGTTGCATTTTTTGCCTTAGTGCATTCTCAGTATCAATCAAAGCCCCAATCGCCCTTCGCCCATCACCTACTATAAAAGGTGGATAACGCCTAAGTACCGACATAACGCCAAATTTTGTCATTACCATACGGTAATTTTTGCCAAGCAAGTATGTTTCTATAATGCTATTTGGCCACCACTTTTTAACACCAATACTTGCTCTTAATAATTGTGCTTTGTTTTTAATAGGAAAATATGCACCTCGAGAAAACCCCCCGACATTAGGCTTAATAACCAGCGGGAAACCGTGTTGTTCATAAAATTTAAATGCTGAATATGGGTTAACAAAAGTTCTACCTTTGGCATAAGGCAATGCATTTTCTTCAAATGCCAACCTAGCCTGTGCTTTTGAGCGACAAGCACGACGAACTTTAAGCGGATTATAATCACTACAATCTGATAAAAAAAAATGCGATAAAAATCGATATAATAATTGCATTATTGATCGGTTTTTGACTGATAGTGTTTGATGATTTTTCTAAAAAAAACAAACCGATTAAAGTGTTTCTTAGGAGTGGTATTGCTAACCTTAACTAAATGCTTCATATTGTCTTTAATAAATTTATATTTGGTTTTTTTTGAGATGCTATTATCTAATAAGTGAATGGGAAATGGGGCAAATAAATTAATTTCAATAATATGGAACAAACCTGAGAGTAAATCTATCTTAGAATTCGCCCTAAGCCCCACTCTGGCAATACGAAAAGGTGGTAATTCTTGTAGATGTGTTTGCAAAATATCTAACTCTTTTTCACAAAAACCTTGCGTGATATCTTGATAAACCGTATCTTTATTATGAATACCATTAACAGGGTAACGCTCATCTGAACGATTGAGTGACTGAGTAATATTTAGTGCACTTAGGCAGTTCTTATGAGTCGCATCACGAATGTAGAAAACCTCATATTCTTTTTCTTCATGCGCTGCATACTGCAAAATATAAGGAATTTTTCCATTTATTGGGTTAAAATTTAGAAAATCCTGTTTGTTATTAATTTTAATAATACCATTAGAATTTTGCCCCCATTCAGGTTTTAAAAATACAGGGAAAACTTCTGGCAGATTATTTTTATCAAAATAATCTTGTTCCAGACGCCACTTTTTTGGGATGCGAGCATCCATATCAATCTTGGAATAAAAACCTTTTTTCTTGTTATACCATTCAGCATTAATTTGAAAGTAATACCAAGGAGGAATACCCAAACGAATTGACCAAATAATGTAGTGAAAAATCAACCTAAATGTCAAATATCTCTCCTTTGGTTGGATTGTCTGAGTAATAATGCAAACTTATACTTTTTTGCTTTGCATTAATTTGATGAATATAATTGTCCATCTTGCCTTTTACACCTTTGTTATAGCGATATTCCCCACCACTTAACTCTCTAGAGCCAAGTTCAGTTAATGGATTTTTATCAAAACTTTTGCAATTTAGCTCCCCTTCAACCACATAGATAAAAGCTTGCTCTGGATGACCATGAATACGCGTTGTTGCACCTTGGTCCCAATGTAGCAAGCCTAACCAATAATCACTGTTATTGACAATAATATTTCTTGTGTAATTACCCTGTTCAAAAGATAAATTTTTTACCTTTATTTCTCTTGCTAAAACTTTCATTTTCTCAATGGCCAAGTCATGGTGCTCCTTGGCAAGTAATTCACACAATGTTTTAAAATCAAAATCAGTTGTGTGCGTGTAATCGTAATTCTTAATTTTTTTAACCATTACCTTGTAGTGCCTTGCCTGTATTAATTAAACGATTTAATAGTGCTGTTAGCTTCACTTGATTGATATTAATATTACTAATCAAGAGTCGAAATACCAATTTTTCTTCTATATAAGCAAGTGCAAGCAAGGCTTGCCCATCCTTTAATAATTTATTGCGTAAATTTTGGTTAAAAGTATTAGGCTCTTGTGCTTTAAAACGAAAACATACATTAAACGAAGTGCGTTTTCCCACCATTTCTAGCTCACTACTGGCATTAATAAAATCCTCTGCAAATTTTGCTAATTGGTAATAGTTTTCAACTCTATCAGAAAAACCTTGCTTAGAATAAAATTTCCAGTCTAAAAACCACTTTAAACTGTCCACACGACGACCGCATTGCAGTGAATTAACACCCAAATCAATTGCATTATCTCGAAAAATATAACTATTATCACCATCTGCACAAGTACTAGATAATAAATTCTGACGATTTAACAATAAAAAGTTACACATTAGACTACTACCAAGCATTTTATGAAAATCCATCGTAAAAGAGTCTAGTTGCTCAATACCAGTTAAAAATTTAGCTTTTAATATTGGGCTCATTACTGCTGCTCCACCCCAAGCACCATCACCATGCAACCAAAAATGGTGTTTATTTTTTAGTATTATTAGCTTCTCAATATTGTCATAAGCACCACGCACTGTTGTCCCCAGAGTTGCACAAACAAAAAATGCGATACCGTCATTTTTTTGAACTTTCCCAATAGCCTTATCAAGTGCTAAGGCGTCCATTTCTCCATTCTTAGTGGTTGGCACTTTAATTAAGTTTTCAGTACCGATACCTAAAATATTCACCGCCTTATCTAGCGAATAATGTGCATCATCACTAACAAAAGCAAACAAAGATTTTTGATTAAATAACCCTTGTTGCTTTGCATCTTTTGATGCTTGATTGCGAGCCACCATCATGGCAATCATATTAGCATTGCTTGAGCCAGTTGTCATCTGCCCTTCACCTTGTTTAAAACCAACACACTCAAGCATTTGCTCAAGCATGTAGGTTTCCATTAAGGTAGCAACAGGTGCAGATTCAAAAGTGCAAGCTGAAGTGTTACTTAATGCAACAATAACCTCTCCTAAAATTGAAGGCGCATTAGCACCCGACCACATACGATTAGCAAAACCAATATGACTGGTATCAGGAGAATAATTTAGATATTGTTGCACCCAAACAAACAATTGCGCCCAGTCCTGAGTTGATTGCTTATTTAAGTCTAATATTTCAGTTAATTCAGCAGTTGATTGATAATTAACCAGCTGATTATTGCTTTTTGCATTTGAGTATTGTAGTATTTTCGCTATTTTTTCAAGCAATTCCTTGTCTTGCATTGATCGGAAAATCCTCTAATTGGGTTTCTTATTCAGCCATACCATAACAACACCCAAAACTAAGATAGACAAAGCTACATTTGCCAAACTAGTGTCTGCGCACGAATTAGGTGCTATAAACACCGCTTGACAAGCTGCTTCGTTCACAACTTGCCAAGTTGGATGCCAGCCAAGTGGAGTAACAATATGAAAAAATATTGCCCCTACCATCACCACTGATGCCATTAATCCACCAATACAGTGTAGTTTTTCTCTATGCTTCCACAATACAATTGGTGATAATAAGACCAAAGCAGTTGCTAGCTCAGCTAAGCCGATTAAAATCGCACCGTACTCAGTAAACAATTCACCTAATGTAGTGTTAATGGTGTCGCTAATCCAAATACCGATAGTGCCAAAGATATGCTGTGGCTCTAGTGCGGTGTTGTCAAATTTATAAAACAATGAACTAAGAAATACATTTGATGCCCATAGAGCGATTAGCCAACTGATTATAACTTTAATTGTATTATTCATCCTTTCCCTTTTTTATATTTTATGTATTATTTTTTTACATCATAAACGATTCAATGCCTTACCAGAATCTAAAACCGTTCTTGTCATTTCAGCAGCGCCAACTAACGAGTCAGCCTTTTTAGTATGCCAAAGGATTAAACTAGCAGCTAAAACCAAGCCATCATAAAACAATCCTTTATCGCCTGATAAAGCGGATTTTCCTAACTTAACTGTATAATCTGCCAAAGCTTTAATATCGCTATGCACATCCAACTTATCAGGAAATGAAATAGCGCGCAATTCTTGCTCAATACCCAATGACTTAGGGTTGATATCTACCCTATCTTGCTCAATTAAGCCTTGGTAAGAAACCATTAAGCCTTTTTGACGAAGTGAAGGGATGACGCCACCTTCAACACCACGCACTAATAATGCACTATCCATACCACTGGCATCCACCAAATGCGCATAGATTGGTGGATACGGTTTGTGCACATAACCCAAAATCGAGTGTGTGGTCTTACCTCTTAGTGGTCCAATCAGCGTTTCCACGGTGTTAATCACGGTACGCTTAATAAGTCGCTCTCGTAATGGCACTAAGTCATGCAAGCCACTACAATAACTGGCTTGATCAACATAACTCCAGCCAATAGATGCATTTTCTAATCTGTTTTTTGCTTGTTCGGTTGAACAATCAACATTCAAACCCAATGCTTGATTGATGTGCCTATGTGTCAATCCAAATTTTGGCGATACACTATCAAGCCCATGAATAACCGTCGGTAAGCCCAACTCTGCTAATAGTGGCGGTAAAAATGATGAAATCGGAATTGAGCGATTGTAGCCACTATATGGGTCACCCAAATCCACTAAATCCCTAACATTAATTTGTTGTTTGTCACTCTGAGCAAGAAGAGCGGCTAAAATACCCTCATTCTCCTCCATGCTCTCACGCTTCATACGCAAAGCAATTAAAAAAATGGCAGAACGCACATCATCAATTTCACCACGCAAAATGGCTTGCATGCCATCTCTAGCCTCTTCAAAAGCAATATCTTTACTCAAATCTGGACCGGTTGCCACGCGTTGAATAATAGATTTCATTAAGTCTTGTGTATTCATACTAAGATATCTTTATGTATATTTTATTATTTTCTTGTTTAACTGCATAGGTTTGCATATCTTCCACATCCTCTTCTGAGCTGTTACCTGTGGCCAAATCAAAACTATAGCCATGCAATGAACATTTCACTCGATTGCCCTTAAGACAACCCAAAGTCAATTCAATATCTTCATGCGGACAACGATTTTCTGCTGCATATAAAGAGCCGTTATTCATTGTTACAAACACCTTAACACCCTCAAGCGTCGTCGCAACCATCGTGCCTTCTTTTGGTGCAATATCTAATGCCTTTATCCACATTAGAAAAAACTCCAAATACTATTTTTATCCAGTCTTGAGGTGCATTGATTAAGTTGTCGTTGATAACGCCTAGCATTAGCAGAAACCTCCTTGGCAACCTTTTTAAGCCAAAGTTTGGCGTGATGAGTTTTACGGTTGAATCCACCATGACCCTCATGGTAAGCTAAATATTGATTATAAGCATCAGCCTTATTGATGTTTGAGCGTTTTGCGGATCTATTGACATACCAACCAACAAAGTCAACAGCATCTTCAAAATCCTCACGACTTGCATCTGTGTTGCCTGTCTTGAGCTTGTACAATGCCCATGTTGCATCTGTTGCTTGTGCGAAACCACGAGCAGTGGTTGGCCTAAACCAAGGTATCACACTAAATAATTTTTCTCTTGGCGGTCTTGCATCCGATTCAAAATGTGACTCTTGATAGATAATGGCCAATTGCACATGCATTGGTACACCATATTTTTTTTCTGATGCTTTTACTGCCTTATACCAACGAACCTCTTCATCCATTAAAGTGCAAATATTACCAACTGTTATTGCATCAGATGAAAATAAGGAGAAACAACCACTTAAAAATAAAGACAGCAATAACAGCGTCAGTTTTTTCATTAATTTGTAAAGCCAATAAATTCTTTAAAAAGGACAACAATCTGAGTAACAAACAAAAGTGTAAACAATGCTATAATCGCTCTATCGCTCAGACCTTTGCTTGATGTAACTTTCGCCTTACCCTCCAACTTGATATTATTAGCAACCAAACCTTTGTCTGAAGTTTCTACATGGAATACCACACGGGTATTGACTTTTAAGCGAGAATTATTAACGATATTTTTCTGATGTGCAAAATACTGCTCACCATCATCACCTAAAATAAATCCATAACCTTTGCTACCAAACTGGGTAACCTTACCTTTTACTTTTTTTGCCATTTTTATTCTTATATTTTTTGCAAATTATAGACTGCTTTTTCAACAAAATCAGCCCCCACTTGTTGATACTTGGGTTCATTTTGAATATCATCAAAGCACTCTAACTGCTTATACTTAAAGCCCTTAAAAAGCTGTGCCACCTCAGCCTCACTCACTGCATAAGGTGGACCACTTATTTTCGATTGTGGGTAATTTCGTGTTAACAACAACATTTGACAACCACTGGGTATGATAGCGTGTAAGTGTTGTGCATATCTTACCCTTAAATCTGCAGGTAATGCAATCAGTGAACCCCTGTCATAGACCGCCCTAACTGCGTTTAAATGCGTGGCATCAAGGTCAAAATAATCACCACAGAAAATACGGATATCTTGTGCATCATAAATGCTGAATTTTTCCACTTTTTGCATGGAATATTCAATATTATTCTCAGTAAAGAAAGCCTCAACAGCCAATGAACTTAACTCAATACCGATCACCTTATACTGCTGTTCTAAGAAATACCTCATATCTTGGCTTTTGCCACACAACGGTACAAAGACTGTGTCGCCTTTTTGCAGTGCTAAACACGCACCAAATTCTAATAACTTGGTGTTTGTCGTATCCATGTGCCAAAATGTAGCATCATCCTTCCAATGCTGTAACCAATCTGTCATTATCACTCCTTAAAGAACCTTTATAATATGCAACATGGATATTAAAAAACCTACTCGTAAAACCATCATGCAATTTGTGATGGTTATTTTAGCCGTTTTTATTATCCGTGTGTGGCAACAGCAAGATTTAATCACCGGCGTAGCGCCCAGTTTTACCTCTAAAACTTTAAGTGGCGAGATTGTTAACAGCAAACCCTTACCCAATCAAACTATATTAATACATTTTTGGGCAACTTGGTGCGGCATTTGTCGTTTGGAAAATGATAATATTCAAGCAATCAGCAAAGACTATCGTGTACTAAATATCGCCATGCAATCAGGCACGGATGCCGAATTAAAAGAATACGCCAAGAAACACAATATGCATCTTGATAATATGATTAACGACAACTCAGGAACCCTTGCAAGACTCTTTGGTGTGCGTGCCACGCCTAGTAGTTTTTTTATTAATCCTGAAGGCAGGATCCAATTTAGCGAGGTGGGTTATGTCACCACGCTTGGGTATCGATTGCGACTATGGTGGGCTACACTGTGAATTGGCACCCACAAGTAAACAATTTATTACAAAGTAAATCTGGGGAAAATCTAAAAGCATTTTTACAGCAAGAAAAACAAGCTAGAAAAATAATTTTTCCGCATTCTAACAACTGGTTTAAGGCTTTTGAATTAACACCATTTAATGATGTTAAGGTGGTAATTTTAGGGCAGGACCCCTACCATAACGATGGGCAAGCGCATGGTTTGAGTTTTTCTGTGCCTGATGGCGTGACCATACCACCTTCTCTAAGAAATATTTATATAGAATTACAATCTGACCTTGGCGTTGTACCAAATACTAGTGGTAATCTTGAACATTGGGCAAAGCAAGGTGTGTTATTGCTTAACAGCGTCTTAACGGTTGAGAAAAATTCACCCGGATCACATGCTCAATCAGGCTGGGTGGACTTTACTGACGGGGTGATTGATATCATCAACGCAGAAAAACAAAATGTGGTATTTCTATTATGGGGTGCTTATGCTTACAAAAAAGCAGTACTCATTGACAACAACAAACACTTGGTTTTAACTGCAACCCACCCTTCTCCATTCTCAGCACACAAAGGATTTTTTGGTTGTAAACATTTCTCTAAAGCCAACAAGCACCTTAAAATGCATGAACTAAAACAAATTAATTGGTAAATATTCCAATCTATATAAATTAAGGATAATAAGGTTTTGAAATTAGTGATTGATGACGCTTGCTATGCATACGACAAAATATTCTCTGAATTTGGCGAAATTGTCACTATGGCTGGGCGTGATATTGATGCTAATTCAGTCCAAGACGCTGATGTGCTTATCGTACGCTCACGCACCAAAGTTAACCAAAAACTATTGCAAGACTCTCAAGTTAAGTTTGTTGGCTCAACAGTGGCTGGGCTAGATCATGTTGACCAAGATTATTTAAAAACAAATAATATTACTTTTTTCTCAGCACAGGGTTGTAATTCAATGGCAGTGGCAGAATTTGTCATTAGTGCCATTGTTAATTTAGCAGATGAATTTGATTTTGACTATACCCAAAAAACCCTAGGTATTATCGGCGTGGGCAATGTGGGTTCGCGTCTTGCTGCTAAGGCTGAGTTAATGGGCATCAAAACTTTACTCAATGATCCGCCACGAGAAGATACCGAAGACTTACCCGAGTTTGTTGATTTAGACGTAGCGCTTAGCGCTGATATTGTTACTTTTCACACACCACTTACCTTTGATGGCGAGCATCCATCGTATCAATTATTAAACGCAAAGAATTTCCACAATATCACCAATGAAACCATTGTCATTAATGCAGCGCGTGGTGGCGTGATTATTGAGGATATTTGGCAAAAGACACAAACCAAAGTCAATATTATTGACTGTTGGGAAAACGAACCTAACATCAATCAAACCTTGCAAAAAAACGCCTATTGGGCAACACCACACATCGCTGGACATTCAGTTAATGCTAAATTTATGGGCAGCTTTATGGTGTATGAAGCACTGTGTAAATTTATCGGTATTAAACAAAATCTAGGCATTGTGAATTTAATCAATCCAGAGGCATTATCAATCAATCAAGATAATCTAAAAGACACACTAAATGATATTTACGATTTTAAGCAAGATACAATAGCAATTGCGAATATTAAGAATTTTGAAAGTTATCGTCGCAGTTATCCTATTCGCTATGAATGGCATCATTTTAATTCATCTTTTCCTTTGCCTTTACTTTAAGAATGCAAACAAACTGCCAACCAATTCAACACTAAACATTTATTGAGAAATAAGATTAGCCAAGCGTCGTCGATATACCTTCGCTTGTTCTAGATTCGTGTTCTCCAACATATTACAAACCATGCCAATCATTTCTTTGGCAGCGCCATCTTTGAATTCAGCATCATTTTCTTGAATGAAAAACAAAGCTTCTATACCACGCTCAATATCGTGCTCGGAAAATAAACAAACTGCCAAATCAAAATATGCTTGATAGTCATTAGGTGACTTCAATATATGTGCTCGTAGCTGCGCTATGCCAACTGTATTTTGCGCTAAACGCTTGAAGTTAAGTTGACTGGCAATTGATACGCCAATGTCTAATTTCTGTGCAACTTCTGGCAACCTATCAAACAAACTTTGCGCTTGCTCTATCTCGCCAATATCTAAGAAAATTTGCGCCATATCCAAAGCCACCCGCACATTGCTTGGGTCAGATGAAATCGCTTGAGTCAACAGTATAATTGCTGCTTGAGTGTCGCCAGCTATGTGTTTTTCTCTTGCTTGCTCGCGTATATTATCAGATTCACGAAAAACGCCGTAATGCTTTAATAAAATGCGCAACTCTTCTGCTTGCAATTCACCCTCTTCGCGTTGCACTTCTTTGCCATCTTTAAACACTACAAGCGTTGGTACATTGGTAATGGAGAATTGTTGCTTAAGTTCATCTTGCTCATCAATGTCAATTTTGGCAAAAATAAACTTACCAAAAAACTCGCTTGCCAAATCTGAAATTGCATACTCAGTTTTAATACATGGCTCAGACCAAATACCCATAAATTCTATCAATACAGGTAAATGTGATGAGTTATGCATCACCAAATCTTCAAAGTTATTTTTACTGACTTCAAATATTAACGGTTTATTTTCAGTGCTCATCTTGGTTGGAATAATATAGATTTAATCGTTTGGTAGTTGGTGGCAATGTTGCGTAAATTCTCTTCTCCTTGCTCTTTATTTGCCAAGTTTTTTTTAATGTCTTTAATTTGCTCAACATATATTTTTTTCAATGTATCTAATGTTGCATTAACCTCATAAACGCTTGGATTGTCCTCGTCTTTCCAATCTTGCGGTAGCGTATGTGGATACTTAGGTTTAAACTCTAGAATATCTTTGTCAGTTTCAAACATTTATGCGGTCAGGCTTGCAAACAACAATGGCAACTGCTCAGGTAATTTCTCAACATTATCAACTATGGTGTAATTATTTTCACCAAAGATACGCTTAACATAGGTGTCTGCTTGAGGATCAAGCGTTAAACAATAAGTTAGAACACCTGTAGAATACAATTCTTCTACGGCTTTTTTAGTGTCAAAACGCAGATGTTGCGGATCACTTTCGTCAATATCGGCAGGTTCACCATCAGTGACCAATAAAATCAATTTTCGTTTTTGTTGTTGTTTATGCAAGTGTGTGCCGGCGTGCCTAAGGGCTGCGCCCATACGGGTAGACAAGCCACCTTTCATACCTGCTAAACGAGATTTAGCATCATCATCAAAGTGCTGATTAAAGTCTTTTAAGCGGAAGTATTGCACATCATGACGACCATCAGAAGCGAAGCCGTGTAGTGCAAATGGGTCGCCAATACCTTCAATCGCAGTCGACACCAAAGTTGCCGCTTCGCGGGTTAATTGTAAGACTGTTTTATCTGAACCCTCCATAACTTCATTGGTAGATTCTGACAAGTCTAGCAACACCACTACTGATAAATCACGGGTATTTAGCACATTGCGCATAGTGATTCTTGGATTGGGTTGCTCACCCATACGAATTGCAATCATGGCATCAATTGCTGCATTAATATCCACTTCATCGCCATCTTCCATACCGCGTTGTCGTTGAACGCCAGCAGGGGCTAATAAATCAATAATTTTACGGATGCGGTGTGCAATTGGCTTATATTCAGTCAAGATATTTTCAATATCTTCAGGGTTGCCTTTTGCTGGTCTACGCTCAAAAATGGTTACCCAATTAGGGCGATGTAGTTGGATTTGATAATCCCATTCTTGATAATGAAATGGATCAGAAACTGGCTCTTTACCCCAGGCATCGTTAAACGACTTGGCGTCATCAGATAAATCATCTTCATAGGTGCGCATAATATCTGTACAAGTCCAGATCACTTGCGCATCATCGCCTGCCAATTCACAATCAACTTCGTGTGCCATCATTAATGGACTCACTTCATAGCGCACTTGCTGCTGGCTCGCAGCCACATATTCCACACCCTTGCCCCAATTAATATCTTCATACTGCCATATAATACGATTATCATCACGATAATCAACACGATAACGCTCTAAAATTCTAAGACTGGGTACTTCTTTTCGACCTTCAAAAATATTATAAAGCTCAACACCCATTAGCCATGCAAAATGATTATCGTCCTGATTGGCTTCAATTTTTTCATGAAATTTAGCTGCAAATTTATTGAGTTGTTTGTCATTACCTCTTTCACCCTCATCTAATAATTGCAATGCGAATCCCTCAAGAATGCTCATGGTTTTATGCTCGGCAGGCTCTTCATGTTCAAGCATTATCAATGAGCGCCATAATTTCTTCAAACCAGGAAATTCATTAACAGCTTTATATTCAACACGCGCATCTTCTAAAAGACCAATAAAAAACATCTGTGCAGGGCTGAGCTGCTCGGCAGACATTGGCTGACTGGTATACATCATATGCGCAGCCATATGTGCCACGGTAGCACGATAAATTTCCAAACCTTCAATGCTTTGATCATCACTTAATTTAATATCATCAAGTGCATCTGGCACATAGAGAATTTTGTTTTCTATATAGGGTCTAAAATCCGTATATTCTGCGCCTGTAGGACGAATAAAGAAATCACGCCCCCATAAGGCACGCAAATAAAAATTTAACTTACGCTGTACTTTAATAAATAAAACACCTCGGCGTTCTCTCTCGAGCATAGCACGAGAATCAGCTGACTCAAGTGAGAAATAAGAAGTAAGATTATTATAATCTCTACGATAAGCCTTAGCACCAAAATTAGCCCAACGGCGTAACCCACTCAAGGTTAACTTTGATAATAATTCGTCAATATGCATCAACATCGGACGCAAACCACGAGCCGCTGTTGATGCTAACTGATGGATTAAGGTTAAATAACCACGCACTAATTGCGCATCACCAAGATGGCGGGCAACATTCGGCAAGGTAGACAATAGCAATATAATAACTTCACCAGAAGTCATTGATGAGGCTTTCATCGCTGCCGTAACACAATCAGGAATAATATCCTCACCACACTCTTTAGCCATCTGTGGCATCACTTCAAGATAAGTCATCACCAAGTCATTACCGCGACCTAAACCACACAGCGCTTTAGCACCATCCAGATAGTCTTTAAGTCCAGCAGGAGAAATAACACGTGCAGCATCCTGAAATGTTGCCTCTAAAACTTCCTTAACTTCAGGCGCGATTTCTACTAAGAAATCAGCGTAGTCTTCTAATAGTATTTTTGACATAATCTGTACCGAACTGGCAAGATGACACTAATCAACCTAGGAAAGTTTGAACTGCTGCATGAAGCGTATCACGCATGTCTGGATCATCGGTGAGTGGCGTAATCATCGTCATAGAGCACGCCGCTTCAGCGTCAACGCCTTTGGCAATTAACTGACCAGCGTAGACCAATAAGCGTGTTGAAATACCCTCGTCTAAGCCATGCCCCTTAAGGTTTCTAGCGCGGTGTGCGATTTGCACTAATTTCTCAGCCATGATTTCATCAACACCTGATTCTTTGGTGACAATAGCCACTTCTAATGCAGTTTCCGGATAATCAAAATCCAAGCCACCAAATCGTTGTTTGGTAGACTGTTTAAGGTCTTTCATTAATGACTGATAACCAGGATTGTAAGAAATAACCAATTGGAAATCAGGGTGCGCCTTAACCAATTCACCCTTCTTATCAAGTGGTAATTCGCGACGATGATCGGTTAATGGATGAATAACAACTGTGGTATCTTGGCGCGCCTCAACAATCTCATCTAAATAACAAATCGCACCAATACGCGCAGCTGTTGTTAAAGGTCCATCTTGCCATTTTGTACCATCTTTATCCAATAGGAAGCGGCCCACTAAATCAGATGCGGTCATATCTTCATTACAGGCAACACTAATTAAAGGTCTGCCTAATTTCCAAGCCATATATTCAACAAAGCGTGATTTTCCACAACCTGTCGGGCCTTTGATCATCATCGGCATACGCACATCGTAAGCCGATTGATACAGCTCTACTTCATTATCAACAGCTTCATAATACGGCTCATCTTTAATAATGTATTGTTTTGGATCTATTTTTATATCAGACATAACACTTCTCCACTATTTATTAATTTTTATTCATCTTCATCATCAGTTTCATGCTCACCCGACCAACCTGCTTTTTTAGCATTTTGGATGGCAACATCATGAATACGCTGATGCCGTTCGCGCAATTCTGGCGGCAGGTAACTCACCATGCAACCATACTTATCCCACTCAGCATTAACCTCTTGCAACAAGGCATCAATGCCGGCTAAATTCCAACCTTCACAAGTCTGCGTTTCCTTAATCAATCCAAATACCCACGCATCTCTAATAACCTTACCAATGGTGGTCATGCCGCCATTAATTTCATTATTGATGCCTACATATATTTTAGGTTTATTTGCCATAATTTTACTATCTTTAAAAGGTTTTTTGTCTTTAAAAGTCTGGAAGCAAACTTTTAAAGACAAAAAACCCCAACAACAAGGTTAGGGTTTTTTGTTAGAACTCAGTGAGTATTAAACCGTTTGACCACGGTAAATAACCATTGAAGTTCCTGCACATTGAGCAAAGTTGTCTAAACCTAGCAAACGAACATGGTTGTCCGGATGTGCAGTATGACAATTTTCAATTTCTTGAAGGATTGCATCAACATCTGTTTCACCAAACATTGGCAACTTCCACATGTACCAATATGAACCAGCAGCATGCTGTGGCTCAGTATGTTCTACACTTGGGTTCCAACCTTTGTCAACAATATATTGAATCTGCACACGCATCTGGTCCGCAGTTAAGGTAGGTAGGTATGAGAAAGTCTCGAATTTACGACTTTCAGCGTTACCTAAACTTGATTGATAATCTTGCATATTATTTCTCCTATTTATTTATGAGCCGCGTCAATCTTATCAACGGTATCAAATTCAAACTTGATCTCTTTCCAAGTTTCCATTGCGATTGCCAATTCAGGACTGTGCTTAGCTGCTGAAGTAAGAATATCTTTACCTTCTTTCTCTAATTCACGACCAGAGTTACGAGCTTCAACACAAGCCTCAACCGCAACACGGTTAGCTGCTGCGCCTGCTGCGTTACCCCATGGGTGACCTAGCGTACCACCACCAAACTGTAAACAAGAATCGTCACCGAAAATGTTTACTAGTGCTGGCATGTGCCATACATGAATACCGCCAGAAGCAACAGGGATTACACCCGGCATAGAGCCCCAGTCTTGATCAAAGAAAATACCGCGTGAGCGATCTTCCTTAATAAATGAATCACGCATAATGTCAATCCAACCTAGCGTTGCTTCACGATCGCCTTCAAGCTTACCTACAACGGTACCTGAATGCAAGTGATCACCACCAGATAAACGCAAAATCTTAGCAAGGACACGGAAGTGAATACCGTGGTGCGGATTACGGTCTAATACTGCGTGCATTGCACGGTGAATGTGTAATAACATACCGTTATCTTGACACCATTGTGCTAATTGCGTATTGGCACTCCAACCACCAGTAATGTAGTCATGCATAATGATCGGGGAACCGATTTCTTTAGCGTATTCAGCACGCTTCATCATTTCATCAGATGTTGGCGCTGTAACATTTAAATAGTGACCTTTACGCTCACCCGTTTCTGCTTCAGCTTTCTCAATTGCTTCTTGTACAAAGTCAAAACGAGCTCTCCAACGCATAAATGGCTGCGAGTTAATATTTTCATCGTCTTTGGTGAAATCTAAACCACCACGAAGACCCTCATAACAAGCACGACCGTAGTTCTTAGCTGATAAACCTAACTTAGGCTTAATAGTACAACCCAATAAAGGACGACCATATTTGTTAAGAATATCACGCTCCATCTGAATACCTTGTGGCGGACCATTACAAGTCATAACATAAGCGATTGGGAAACGAATATCTTCCAGTCTTAATGCACGCAATGCTTTAAAGCCAAATACATTGCCCACCAAAGAAGTCATTACATTAACGACTGAACCTTCTTCAAATAAATCAATCGGATAAGCAACGAATGCATAAAAACATGTATCGTCACCGGGTACATCTTCAATCGCATAGGCGCGACCTTTATAGTGATCCAAATCTGTCAACAAATCTGTCCATACTGTTGTCCAAGTACCTGTAGAAGATTCAGCTGCAACTGCTGCTGCAATTTCTTCTCTAGGAACGCCCTCTTGTGGTGTTACTTTAAAACACGCCAGAATATCCGTTTCTAACGGGGTATAATCCGGCATCCAATAAGTATCGCGGTAATCTTTTACACCCGCATCATAAACTTTAGCCATTTCTATGGTCTCCTTTCATTAAAAGAACACATATCATACAATAATAAATAAATAATGTAAAATAATATTTATTTATTAAATAATAAATTTTATTTATGATTAATTACACCCTTAAGCAACTCTATAGCTTTGAAGCGGTTGTGCGCTTAAAAAGTTTCACCAAAGCAAGTAAAGAACTTTATATTACCCAACCTGCAGTGTATATGCAAATACAGCAATTGACACAAAATATCGGTGCAGAATTACTCAGCACTAAAGGCAAAAAAGTTTCACCCACGCATATTGGTAAGAAATTCTACCAAACCTGTTTAACAGTGATTGCTAAGTTGGAACAATCAAAGGCAGATATCGAGCAAACCTTAAACCCTGACTCTGGGCATTTAGAGATTTCAGTTGCTACCACCACCAATTCTTTTGTTTCACGCGTATTGGCACAATTTAAACAACAATACCCTGATATGACCTTCCACTTGGAAGTAACTAACCGTAAACTCTTGTTAGAAAAATTATCTAATCACAGTTCTGATTTGGTGATTATGGGTGAGCCTCCTGCAGATATGTCGCTGATTACACAGCCATTTATGGAAAACCCACTCATTGCCATTGCCCACCCTGATCACCCTTTGCTTAAAAACAAGAAGAATTCTATTAAGGCACTCAGTAAAGAAACTCTAATTACGCGTGAACAAGGCTCTGGAACGCGTATTACTATTGAACGAATTCTAGGTATGAAGTTTAACTCTGAAATCGAAATTAACTCAAATGAAGCAATCATTGAAGCAGTTCAAGCAGGGCTTGGCATTGGCTTTGTATCTAAACATACCGTTAAACTGGAACTTGAAAATGACATTATCAAACAACTGAATATTGATAAATTTCCAGTTATGCGTCATTGGCATACTGTACATAGTAACAAAACAGAACTTTCACCCATTGCTCAACGCTTTAAAGCGTTTATCATTGAAAGTGGGCAAAAGGTCTTTAGCTAAATACAATAGTTTTATTATTACAAATTAGCACACGATCTTCAAGATGGTACTGTAAACCTTTGGCAAGTGTAACTTTTTCAATGTCTTGTCCCATTTGTTGCATTTCTTCTGCACTATCGCTATGATTAACTCTGAGTACATCTTGCTCAATAATCGGACCTTCATCTAACTCACTGGTGACATAATGACAGGTTGCCCCAATAAGTTTAACGCCCCGTTGTGCTGCACGCTCATAAGGGTTAGCGCCAACAAACGATGGCAAAAAAGAATGGTGAATATTAATAATCTTACCACTGTATTTGTCACACATTGACTTTGGAATAATTTGCATATAGCGCGCAAGCACAATCACATCAGGTTGGAAGGCGTCAACCGTATCCATCATCTTTGCCATGTCAGATACTTTAGTGTCTTTATTGATGTCAACTTTTTTAAAGTCTACATCATACCAACTGGCAAGTTTTTTCAATTTATCGTGGTTAGACAGAACACCAATAATCTGAGCTTCCATTTCTGACTCATGCCCACGGTGCAATAAATCTGCCACACAATGCGACGACTTTGAGCCCATAATCAACACACGCTTAAGTTTTCTGACATCATTCATCTGCCAATTCATTTGGTACTTTTGAGCCAATTGTGCAAATTCTTGCTGAAATTCATCAAATGAACAAGTGAGATTTGATTCAATCTCAATACGCATAAAAAAATGCTTATTTTGTTCATCAAGATGATGATGGGCTTCTTTAATATTACCATCTCGTTTGAAAATAAATTGACTCACTTTGGCCACTAAACCGTGTGCATCAGGGCAAGAAATTAATAGTCGATAAGTATTCATATAAATGACATTAAGTGCGGTATTCTGCATTAATTTTTATATAATCATAAGATAAGTCTGTTGTCCATACACTCTCAGATGTTTTATCCTTACCGATTTCAATAGTAACAACAATATTGTCCTTTGCCATCTCAGCACTGCCTGCTGCTTCGGTGTAATGTTCATCCAATTCACCACGGCTAACAATACAAACCCCGCCGAGATAAATATTAACCTCATCAGCTTTTAAATGTGCAATATTTGAGCGCCCCACTGCTGCCAAAATTCGACCCCAATTGGCATCAGAGGCAAACAGGGCTGTTTTAACCAATAGTGAATGCGCCACCGTGTAAGCCACCTCTAAACAGTCTTCATCACTCACGCCACCTTTAACGCAAATTTCAACAAACTTAGTCGCCCCCTCACCATCTTTGATAATTTTATGTGCTAAAGTCTGCGTTACTTCATTGAGTGCTTGTTGAAATTCGTCCGTGCAATCACTCAGCTCAACTTTTGATGCACCCGTCGCACTGAGTGAGCAAGCATCATTGGTTGAGGTATCGCCATCAACGGTAATACGATTAAATGATTGATTAGTCGCTGTTGTTAGGCAGCTTTGTAACTCAGATTGACTGGCTTTAACATCGGTAAAAATAAAACTTAGCATGGTTGCCATGTTTGGACGAATCATACCTGAACCCTTAGCAATACCGCTAATCGCTACCGTTTTTCCATTAACTGTAAATTGTTTTGAAGCGGTTTTTTCAACCAAGTCAGTGGTGAGGATTGCTTGTGCCACTTGAGATAAATTATCATTTGCCAATCTCGTTGAAAGTTTGGCAATGTTATCTTTAAAACACTGCATTGGTAGTGGCTGCCCAATAACACCAGTAGAAAATGGCAACACTTGTTCAGTGTCAATATTTAATGATTGCGCTACCATTTCACACACTTGATAAGCATTATTAAGCCCTTTATTGCCACTGGCAACACCTGTACCTGCATTGGCGTTGCCACTATTAATGACCAAAGCACGCACATTATTATTAAGATGGTTTTTTGCCACCACCACAGGCGCAGCGCAAAAAACATTTTGGGTAAATACTGCTGCTGTTTTGGTTTCAGGCGCAAAAGAGACGATAGATAAATCTAACTCTTCAATATTTGCATTTAAATTTTGTGCGCGCTTAATGCCAGCATTAATAGCTGCACAGCTTACACCTTTAATATTTAATAATGAATTTTTCATTATAAACCCCTAATTATAAATCCCCAGTAATCAAGGATATTTTACTTATTTAAGGCGTTTGTAAAAAAATTATTATTTACAATGTCGACAAGTGGATTCGGTAATGATTGGAATAACATTGCTACTGGCTTTTCTGCCTGTATACATCAACATCATTACTGAGGCTGTCAAAATACCGAATGACACACCAATCCATAGCAATGAATAGAGAGGGTGCTGAGTAAAAGTGCCAACTTGATAGAAAACAGTTGCTGAAAAATATGCCAAACCTGTCGCCCACAAGGCGCCAATCAATGCCCAAATTTTCCCAATTTCACGCATCATAGCACCAAATGCAGCAACACAGGGGAAATACAACAAAATGAAAAGTAAATAAGCAAATGCACCAATCTTGCCATCAAAACGAGATACCATTGCACCAAATGTCTCTGTAGATACTTCTTGCGAGCGTGCGGCTGATATTTGTGAATGCGTATCATCCAGTACACCCAATCCTAATGGGTCTGATAAATTTTGTAGTGCATCATCAAAATTAGCAGGAATAGTTGCCAATGCCTGCAATAACCCATCTTTTAAACTATATTCATATACTTTTCTCTCATCGGATCCCTCCTCTGCATCAATACTAGAATACAATGAATCCAATGTGCCAACAACCACTTCTTTAGCAAGAATACCTGTGATAATACCCACTGTTGCTGGCCAGTTATCATCTTCAATACCCATGGGTCTAAATACAGGTGTTATTGTTTGTGCTGCTTTACTTAACAATGAATTTTTAGAATCTTGATTGCCAAAACTACCATCAACGCCAATACTATTCACCACATTAATAATCATCACTACCAGTACAATAATCTTACCTGCGCCTAGCACAAAAGCCTTCAACTTGTTCCAAGTATTAATGATTAGGTTTCTAAAAGAGGGTAATTGATAATTCGGTAATTCCATCAAGAAATCACTAGTATTGTCGCTTTTAAATGCGCGTTTTAAGATTAAGCCTGTCAAAATCGCAAATAAGACGCCTATCACATACAAAGCAAATACAATATTTTGACCGCCGACTGGGAAAAATGCAGCTGCAAATAAAGCGTACACAGCAAGTCTAGCACCACATGACATAAAAGGTGCCATCAACACAGTGGTGATACGCTCTCTATGTGTATCAAGCGTTCGTGCCGCCATAATACCGGGCACATTACAACCAAAGCCAACGATAAGCGGAATAAATGCTTTACCTGATAAACCAATTCTTCGCATAAACTTGTCCATCACAAAAGCAGCTCTTGTCATATAACCCACTTCCTCTAGTAGCGTTAAAAATAGGTAAAGTGCTGCAATAATTGGAATAAAAGTTGCCACTACTTGAATACCGCCACCAACACCATTGGCAATAATAACTACCAAAAACTCAGACACCCCAATACTCTTTAATAAATTAGCCATACCATCAACAAAGATAACACCCACAGCAATATCGAAAAAGTCAATTAAGGCACCGCCAAAATTAATACTTACCAAGAACAATAAATACATAATCACTAGGAATATCGGCACGCCAGTAAAGCTTCCTAATATTAACTTATCAACCTTATCTGAAATGGTTTTTTTGAAATTAGTGCTATGCTGAATGACTTGATTGGCAATCTTATTGGCATAATTAAATTGACTTTCTGCTTCTAACAATTCAACTTGAGCTTTGTTACCAGCACCTTGTGCTACTTCAATCTCATCATTTGGATAATCAACCACTAATTTTATGACAGGATTAAAATCTTGTATCGCCTGAGATAATTCTGAAAAATCAAGTGTTTCTTTGAGTGAAATTGGGATAACTTCACAACCCATAGATTGCTTTAATGCATCAATATCAATTTTCATATTGCGCTTATGCACAATATCCATCATATTAAGAAATACAATAACATTAACCCCTAGCTCTCTGAGTTGCGTTGTTAAATACAGCCCACGCTCTAAGGTTGAACCATCAACAATATTAAAATATAAATATTCAGAATTATTGAGCACAAAATCTCTAGCAATTTGCTCATCAAGCGACGACTCTTTATCCTTAATTGAATAAACACCTGGTAAATCAACAATTTTATAAGATTTATTTGCTAGACTAAATTCACCTTCTTTACGATCAATAGTAACACCTGGCCAATTGCCAGTGCGTTGTTTTGCACCTGTTAATAAATTAAAAAATGTTGTTTTCCCAGAATTTGGATTACCAATTAATGCAATTTTTTCGAATGTCATAATATTGTTACCTTGATTAAATGTGCTATGGTTCTTCCTACGCTGACTCGTGCATTACCAAAAGCCAAAACCATATCGCCACCACGATTTCTTAACACAGATACGCTTAATCCAGACTTTATACCCAAACCTAAAAGCTTAATTTTCTTTGGATGTGGCAACTCAATACTGTTTATTTCACATAGGCATCCGGTTTTTTGATTTGATAATAGTTCCATATTTATATCTTGCCCTTGTTTGTTTTTTTACGATGCGAAATCCAATAACCAAATGAAGTTTTTTTATCTAATACTTGAAAGATTAACATTAATATCGAGCCAAACAATACCATTATTAATGCTGGTACACTGGCACGCTCAAACAGCCCTTCACTACTTAATTCATAGACTTGAATGGCAAGTGTGTCCCAGCCAAATGGGCGCAATAGATAAGTTGCTGGTAACTCTTTCATAACATCCACTGCTACCAATAGTCCACCTGCCAAAATACCGGGGATCATCATGGGTAAATACACTTGCCAAATAAGGCGTAAGCGTGATACACCCAGCAAGCGTGCACTTTGTATAAATACAGGTTTTATTTGCTGAGTAGAGGCCTCAATTGAACTATAAGCAATCGCCATGAAGCGTGACACATAAGCAAATAACAGCAAAGCAATTGAGCCAAAAATAAGATAATTAATCGACTCGCCACCAAGATAGATATTAATCTGGGAAACTTGATTGACACCATAAAGTAACCCTACTGCCATTACTGAGCCTGGTAATGCATAACCCAAGGTTGCCAATCGAATCACACTCTTTAACCAAATACCACTTTGTTTGCAATGACTAGGAAGCGCTAATATTGTAGCGATAACAACAGTAATCAACGCAGCAGAAATAGTCAATATTGATGTTGAAGCAATCAAATCAAAATACTTTACACTCCACTCTTGGGCAACACTCTCCCAACCCCACACAACAAGCTGCAACATGGGTAATGCAAATGACAGCATAAACACACCCAATACAAATAAACTGATTAACCAGCCAACAGCACCACTGGCTTGGTAAGGTTTTTTGTTAGATACATCGACGGAGTAATATTTGGCTTCTCCGCGCGCTTTTTTTTCAAAATAAATTAAGAAAAATGCTAACAATACCAACAATGATGCTAATTGTGCTGCCACTTCAATCGAACGATAATCACCCCATGCAGAATAAATCGCAGTGGTAAAGGTATCATAATTAAATAACCCAACTACCCCAAAATCAGCCAAGGTTTCCATTAGTGTTACCAGTAAACCCGCAACAGCAGCTGGACGCGCCAAAGGTAAAGAAATTTTAAAAAATACTTTGATCGGACCTGCGCCAAGCAGCCTTCCTACTTCAATCATATTAATCTTTTGACGCTTAAATGATGCGCGTGCCATCATATAAACATAAGGATAAAACGCCAATATAAAGGTCAAAATAACTGCCCAAGAGCCTGAACGAATATCAAAACCTGATAAGCCTAACACTTCACGCATCCACACCTGTACATAACCCGAATAATCAAACACCCCTAAATATACGAAAGCCAAAACATAAGCAGGAATAGCGAAAGGCAGAAACAACGCCCACTCTAGCCACTTTCTACCTGGAAATTCAACCATCACCACTAGATATGCCAATACTGTGCCAAGCAAAGTTACACCAACACCAACGCCTATCAATAAAATAGCGGTAGAAGTGATCAAATTTGGTAGTAAATGTTGTGAAAAATGTGCCCACAACTCATGTTCAGGCAACAACCAAGACAGTAGCACCACAAAAATTGGCATCGCCACTAACAAGGCAAGAACACTAATCCAAATTTTAGATTTAAAGCAGTTTTTTCCCAAAGTACTTAAGATTATCTATAGCCTTTTATCTGCATTAACTTAACCGCTTCAGATTGTAAAATACCTGCTTGTGATAAATTCATTTTATCTTGCTTAAATGCACCCCACGCAGATACGACACTGTCCGATGCAACGCCTTGATTGGCTGGATATTCCTTGTTAAGCGAACCATAAATAATTTGCGCCTTAGCACCAGATAACCACTCTAATAATTTAATTGCTGACTTTGCATTTTTAGCATATTTAGTCACACCAGCACCTGATACATTAACATGCACACCTGTAGTGTTTTGATTAGCCCAGAATAATTTCAATGGTATATTAGGCTTTTTGTCCATTAAACGCCCGTAATAATAGGTATTGACCAAGCCAACATCGCACTGACCCGATAAAATTGCATTCATTACATGCGAATCTTTGGCGTTAGGCGTTGCTGCTAAATTATCCACCCAGCCAGTAATAATATTGCCTGTTTTTTCTTTGCCATGATGATAAATTAGCGATGCCACCAAAGACTTGGTATAGATTTTTTTACTGGTTCTTAAGCATAGGCGGCGGCCCCATTTTTTTAATGCTAAATCTGCATAAGTGGATAAATCCCTTGGATTGACTCGTTCAGTGTTATAAACAATCGTTCTAGCGCGCACTGATAACCCTGTCCACAATCCATCAGGGTCTCTTAAATGTGTGGGGATATTATTTTCCAATATTTTTGTTTTAACTTTTTGAAACAAACCCTGCGAGCCTGCATACCAAAGATTACCTGCATCCACTGTTACAAACATATCGGCTTTGGTGTTTTCACCTTCTAACTTTAAACGCTCAATCAGCGCACTACCTTTTCCTGTTAAATATTCAACCTTAATACCAGTATCTTTGGTAAATGCGTCAAATAACGGTTTAATTAAATGGGCTTTTCTAGAACTATACACCGTAACAGAATCACTCGCTGATTGCACAGCTGAAAAACTAGAAAATCCTAATACTGCAACCACAATAACACTTGAAACAACTTTTTTACTATTCATATTTACCCCTTGATATTTTTTATAATTGATAAAGTCCTGCTGTTAATTAATGACCAACTGTTTGTTTTGAATAACGCCCACTTTATCAGCAAAGCTATACGCTTCTGTTTCATCATGCGTTACTAAAATAGCGGTTGTGTTGGTTTTTTTAAAAATTTTTCTCACCTGTTTAGCCAAAACATCCCGATGACTTTTATCCAAACTCGAAAACGCCTCATCCAACAACAACAACTTAGGCTTAGGTGCCAAAGCTCGTGCCAAAGCAACCCGTTGTTGTTCGCCACCTGAAAGTTGATGCGGATACTTCCTTTCAGTACCAGTCAAACCAACCAAAGACAACAACACCTCAACACGCACTTGCTGCTCATGTTTAGATTGACGGCTAATGCCAAAAGCAATATTATTCTCAACGCTCATATGTGGAAATAACGCATAATCTTGGAACACCATCCCCACCCCTCGCGTCTCAGGCGGTTCTTGATGTTCTCCCTTATTTGAAAGTTGCTTACCATTCAGTATGACGCTACCATTGAGTGCGTTGTCAAGTCCAGCAATAAAACGCAACGCCGAACTTTTTCCACTACCGCTATCACCCAACATCGCAAAAATCTCACCATCTGCTAACTCAAGACTAAATTCTTGCAAGACTGTTTGCTTGTTATATTGAATAGATAAATCGTTGACTTTCAGCATTTATAAATAAAAATGATAATGATTATCATCTATTATATAAGAAAACGATGATATGTGCCAATTAATTTATGCTCTTTAGGGTTCTATTCGTAAACGCTTACCTATTAAAAAATTTATAGAAATACTGTGTTAGCTAACTTTGCAAAAAGATTGTAATGGGATTCTTTTGTGATTATCTATATCAGAAATTACCCTATCATAATCCTTTGGTTCTACCACTAAAAATTGCCCCATCATACCTTCATCTTCATGTTCTAAGATGTGGCAATGATACATATACGGGTATTGAGTATCAGCATAGTGGTCAAATTTAGCAATCACCCTAACCGTTTCTTCAGGTAGTAGCAACACTGTGTCTTTCCAACCCCGTTCATTTTCTGATGGAGGTGTAGCATCAGAACCATCACCTTGTTCACGGTCAAGTATTTGAAATTGGATATCGTGAATATGAAATGGGTGTGTGGTGTGTGCGCCGTTGGTAATGCGCCAAATCTCAGTATCTCCTTTTTTAACAACTTCGTTAATCACTGCCATGTCCATTTTTACACCATTAATTAAATGTAGCATTTTTTCGCCATGAAATTTACTACCATCTGTACCTATAAACATAGACATAAAATTGCGCCGATTAATCTTAAAACCGCTCATCACTGTTAAACCAAAGTTTCTGGTTTTAACCGCATCAGATTCTTTGATTCTATCAATCTTAGTTAAAAAACTTGGAATAGTGTTAATTGCATTTTCACTTGCTTCTTTAGAAACTTCAATAGTATAAAACCCCAACAATTTCAGACAACAATTTAAACTTTCTTATTTCGAACGAGTTAAACTAAACAAAAAAAATCGGAGTAAAAAAATGAGTAAAAAACGAACAAAATATACCTCAGCATTCAAGACTAAATTAGTACTTGAATTACTACAAAATGAAAGCGCCATAGTGCAGATTGCCAGCAAGCATAATATTTTGCCTCAGAATCTACAAAATTGGAAGAAGACTTTCCTTGCTAACGCAGAGATTGCCATGGAGCCATCCAAGGCAGTCAAAGAATACAAAGACGAACTTATCAAAGCACAGATGCGAAATGAGCGTTTAACTACACTAGTAGGCAAGGTAACCGTAGAGAAGGAGTGGTTAGCAAAAAAGCTAAAAAGCTTGGGCTCATCTAACCGCAAACAGTTAGTTGATCTCAAGCCTTCCCTATTGCACGCCTCATATTCTTTGTCAGTTAATCATCAATGTCAATTGTTAGGTGTTAACAGAAGTGGGATTTATTACAAGCCAAAAGTAAATAACACCAAACAATCTATCAAAAACCACATCACCAAGGTGTTTGAAAAAATACCCATCTATGGTGAGAAAAAAATCCATCAACAATTACTTGAAGACGGCTACAAGGTGAGTTTACACACCGTAGCACGCTATCGGCAAGAATTAGGTTTAAAGGCAGTATTAGCAGTTAAACAAGTTAATACAACTATACCAATCAAAGCACACAAGAAATACAGTTACAAGCTACGAGGGCTTAATATCAGTCATTCTAACCATGTATGGAGCACCGACATTACCTATGTCAAGATTGCAGGGGGTATGGTCTATATGGCAGCTATTATTGATTGGCATTCAAAAGCTGTTCTATCACACAGGATATCCAATACCATGGATTCTCAATTGGTAATGGGTGTACTTAATGACGCTTTAGAGAAACACCTACACCCACACCCACACCCACACCCACACCCACACCCAGAGATATTTAACACTGATCAAGGTAGTCAATATACCAGTGAGATACACACTAAACGATTAAAAGATTTAGGTATTACAATATCTATGGATGGTAAAGGTAGGGCTACAGATAATATCTGTATTGAGCGTTTCTGGAGGAGCGCAAAATGCGAAAGAATTTATTTAAATGAATATCAATCCATCAGTGATTTAATCACTGATATGGATGATTATATTGAGTTTTACAATCATCAAAGATTCCATGAAACATTGAAATATAAAAAACCAATGGATGTGTATCAAGAAAGTATAAAATTGAATCAGGAAAAGAAGAAGGTCTCTTAAGATGTTCTATATAAGAAATTTTAAAAAGTTGTCAGGGGTTTTGGGGTAATGTAAATTGCACCTAAAATCGCAATAAAAATAGGATAGGTAAACAAAGTCAATCTCTCCAACCCAGCAGAAATAGTTTCAAGACCTTTTAAATCCAATAAAGACGCCAAAAAATAACCGATAAAGCCCAGCCCAACAATACTAAATAGGGTTGTTTGAGCAAGTACCTTAGATTGGTCTTTTTTCCAAAAAATATAACTCAGTATGCCAAGGTAAATAGTCGCCCCTTAAAAACTCACTCCAAACAAACCAAAACCACCCATTTTTCCAACCATCCAAATCAACAAAACTGCTTTTTATCCAGCACCACAAAAAACCTTAGGTATTTTACAAAAAATAAGCCCAGTTTTTGCCAAAACAAAAAAATAGTGGCTATCACCAGCCATTTTCTCAAATTCCAAGCACAGGCAGCCATTAAAACATTAATCTCATCACCAACTTGCCCTTTGAGTAGGTTTCTAGAGAGTCTAAAATCTGATTTAAGATGTCCGATAATCGGCTCAATCGCTGCGCGTCTTTTACACAGTTTGCGCTTTTTGTCTTGTTGATAACGATTGTCTCGCTTAAGGGCTTTTTTAGGCAAAATGATGTTTGCACCGAGCACTACCTTTGCACCAACATAGCCTCGGTCGCATACCGCTTGTTTGATGGGTTTGTTTCTGTTGCTATTAGCATGGCTTATGGCAACATTTAAGGTTTTTGAGTCGTGAATATTTTTATCATGACTGGC
>NZ_UEXF01000020.1:0-1925 GCF_900127505.1 thiotrophic endosymbiont of Bathymodiolus puteoserpentis (Logatchev)
GCCAGTCATGATAAAAATATTCACGACTCAAAAACCTTAAATGTTGCCATAAGCCATGCTAATAGCAACAGAAACAAACCCATCAAACAAGCGGTATGCGACCGAGGCTATGTTGGTGCAAAGGTAGTGCTCGGTGCAAACATCATCCTGCCTAAAAAAGCCCTTAAGCGAGACAATCGTTATCAACAAGACAAAAAGCGCAAACTGTGTAAAAGACGCGCAGCGATTGAGCCGATTATCGGACATCTTAAATCAGATTTTAGACTCTCTAGAAACCTACTCAAAGGGCAAGTTGGTGATGAGATTAATGTTTTAATGGCTGCCTGTGCTTGGAATTTGAGAAAATGGCTGGTGATAGCCACTATTTTTTTGTTTTGGCAAAAACTGGGCTTATTTTTTGTAAAATACCTAAGGTTTTTTGTGGTGCTGGATAAAAAGCAGTTTTGTTGATTTGGATGGTTGGAAAAATGGGTGGTTTTGGTTTGTTTGGAGTGAGTTTTTAAGGGGCGACTATTTACCTTGGCATACTGAGTTATATTTTTTGGAAAAAAGACCAATCTAAGGTACTTGCTCAAACAACCCTATTTAGTATTGTTGGGCTGGGCTTTATCGGTTATTTTTTGGCGTCTTTATTGGATTTAAAAGGTCTTGAAACTATTTCTGCTGGGTTGGAGAGATTGACTTTGTTTACCTATCCTATTTTTATTGCGATTTTAGGTGCAATTTACATTACCCCAAAACCCCTGACAACTTTTTAAAATTTCTTATATAGAACATCTTAAGAGACCTTCTTCTTTTCCTGATTCAATTTTATACTTTCTTGATACACATCCATTGGTTTTTTATATTTCAATGTTTCATGGAATCTTTGATGATTGTAAAACTCAATATAATCATCCATATCAGTGATTAAATCACTGATGGATTGATATTCATTTAAATAAATTCTTTCGCATTTTGCGCTCCTCCAGAAACGCTCAATACAGATATTATCTGTAGCCCTACCTTTACCATCCATAGATATTGTAATACCTAAATCTTTTAATCGTTTAGTGTGTATCTCACTGGTATATTGACTACCTTGATCAGTGTTAAATATCTCTGGGTGTGGGTGTGGGTGTGGGTGTGGGTGTGGGTGTAGGTGTTTCTCTAAAGCGTCATTAAGTACACCCATTACCAATTGAGAATCCATGGTATTGGATATCCTGTGTGATAGAACAGCTTTTGAATGCCAATCAATAATAGCTGCCATATAGACCATACCCCCTGCAATCTTGACATAGGTAATGTCGATCTCCATACATGGTTAGAATGACTGATATTAAGCCCTCGTAGCTTGTAACTGTATTTCTTGTGTGCTTTGATTGGTATAGTTGTATTAACTTGTTTAACTGCTAATACTGCCTTTAAACCTAATTCTTGCCGATAGCGTGCTACGGTGTGTAAACTCACCTTGTAGCCGTCTTCAAGTAATTGTTGATGGATTTTTTTCTCACCATAGATGGGTATTTTTTCAAACACCTTGGTGATGTGGTTTTTGATAGATTGTTTGGTGTTATTTAGTCGCCCCTTAAAAACTCACTCCAACCAAACCAAAACCACCCATTTTCCCAACCATCTAAATCAACAAAACTGCTTTTTATCCAGCACCACAAAAAACCTTAGGTATTTTACAAAAAATAAGCCCAGTTTTTGCCAAAACAAAAAAATAGTGGCTATCACCAGCCATTTTCTCAAATTCCAAGCACAGGCAGCCATTAAAACATTAATCTCATCACCAACTTGCCCTTTGAGTAGGTTTCTAGAGAGTCTAAAATCTGATTTAAGATGTCCGATAATCGGCTCAATCGCTGCGCGTCTTTTACACAGTTTGCGCTTTTTGTCTTGTTGATAACGATTGTCTCGCTTAAGGGCTTTTTTAGGCA
>NZ_UEXF01000021.1:0-12103 GCF_900127505.1 thiotrophic endosymbiont of Bathymodiolus puteoserpentis (Logatchev)
GCCAGTCATGATAAAAATATTCACGACTCAAAAACCTTAAATGTTGCCATAAGCCATGCTAATAGCAACAGAAACAAACCCATCAAACAAGCGGTATGCGACCGAGGCTATGTTGGTGCAAAGGTAGTGCTCGGTGCAAACATCATTTTGCCTAAAAAAGCCCTTAAGCGAGACAATCGTTATCAACAAGACAAAAAGCGCAAACTGTGTAAAAGACGCGCAGCGATTGAGCCGATTATCGGACATCTTAAATCAGATTTTAGACTCTCTAGAAACCTACTCAAAGGGCAAGTTGGTGATGAGATTAATGTTTTAATGGCTGCCTGTGCTTGGAATTTGAGAAAATGGCTGGTGATAGCCACTATTTTTTTGTTTTGGCAAAAACTGGGCTTATTTTTTGTAAAATACCTAAGGTTTTTTGTGGTGCTGGATAAAAAGCAGTTTTGTTGATTTGGATGGTTGGAAAAATGGGTGGTTTTGGTTTGTTTGGAGTGAGTTTTTAAGGGGCGACTATTTACCTTGGCATACTGAGTTATATTTTTTGGAAAAAAGACCAATCTAAGGTACTTGCTCAAACAACCCTATTTAGTATTGTTGGGCTGGGCTTTATCGGTTATTTTTTGGCGTCTTTATTGGATTTAAAAGGTCTTGAAACTATTTCTGCTGGGTTGGAGAGATTGACTTTGTTTACCTATCCTATTTTTATTGCGATTTTAGGTGCAATTTACATTACCCCAAAACCCCTGACAACTTTTTAAAATTTCTTATATAGAACATCTTAAGAGACCTTCTTCTTTTCCTGATTCAATTTTATACTTTCTTGATACACATCCATTGGTTTTTTATATTTCAATGTTTCATGGAATCTTTGATGATTGTAAAACTCAATATAATCATCCATATCAGTGATTAAATCACTGATGGATTGATATTCATTTAAATAAATTCTTTCGCATTTTGCGCTCCTCCAGAAACGCTCAATACAGATATTATCTGTAGCCCTACCTTTACCATCCATAGATATTGTAATACCTAAATCTTTTAATCGTTTAGTGTGTATCTCACTGGTATATTGACTACCTTGATCAGTGTTAAATATCTCTGGGTGTGGGTGTGGGTGTGGGTGTGGGTGTGGGTGTAGGTGTTTCTCTAAAGCGTCATTAAGTACACCCATTACCAATTGAGAATCCATGGTATTGGATATCCTGTGTGATAGAACAGCTTTTGAATGCCAATCAATAATAGCTGCCATATAGACCATACCCCCTGCAATCTTGACATAGGTAATGTCGGTGCTCCATACATGGTTAGAATGACTGATATTAAGCCCTCGTAGCTTGTAACTGTATTTCTTGTGTGCTTTGATTGGTATAGTTGTATTAACTTGTTTAACTGCTAATACTGCCTTTAAACCTAATTCTTGCCGATAGCGTGCTACGGTGTGTAAACTCACCTTGTAGCCGTCTTCAAGTAATTGTTGATGGACTTTTTTCTCACCATAGATGGGTATTTTTTCAAACACCTTGGTGATGTGGTTTTTGATAGATTGCTTGGTGTTATTTACTTTTGGCTTGTAATAAATCCCACTTCTGTTAACACCTAACAATTGACATTGATGATTAACTGACAAAGAATATGAGGCGTGCAATAGGGAAGGCTTGAGATCAACTAACTGTTTGCGGTTAGATGAGCCCAAGCTTTTTAGCTTTTTTGCTAACCACTCCTTCTCTACGGTTACCTTGCCTACTAGTGTAGTTAAACGCTCATTTCGCATCTGTGCTTTGATAAGTTCGTTTTTGTATTCTTTGACTGCCTTGGATGGCTCCATGGCAATCTCTGCGTTAGCAAGGAAAGTCTTCTTCCAATTTTGTAGATTCTGAGGCAAAATATTATGCTTGCTGGCAATCTGCACTATGGCGCTTTCATTTTGTAGTAATTCAAGTACTAATTTAGTCTTGAATGCTGAGGTATATTTTGTTCGTTTTTTACTCATTTTTTTACTCCGATTTTTTTGTTTAGTTTAACTCGTTCGAAATAAGAAAGTTTAAATTGTTGTCTGAAATTGTTGGGGTTTTATATTCTGATTTTTAGGTAAAATTCTTACAATGGGTTACAAAAACTTTATTTCAAGACTGTTCTATTATCTAAAGCCTCATGTTGGCAAGCTTGTATTCACTTCTGCGATGATGATATTTGCAACAGTATTGGAAGGCTCAATTCCTGAAATCACAGGGCGCATTATTGATGACGTGTTTGTTGGTGAGCGCAATACACAAACCGCACTACTTTATGCGGGCATACTACTTGCTGTGATTACTGCCAGTTCTTTATTTGCACTAACTTCTACTGCGGCAAGCTCTTGGATATCTAACAAAGTGATTATGGATTTGCGCGCAAATATGTTTGCCAAATTGCTAAAATTACCCAAGGCGTATTTTGACCAACATCCTACTGGTGAAACATTGTCTAAACTCACCTATGATGTAGAGCAAATCGCCAATGCTGCCTCTACTATTTGGCTAGAATTTGTCAAGTCTTTTGTATTTGTTGTTATTCTCATTACTTACTTATTTTATAAAAGTTGGGAGCTCAGCCTATCTCTGATTATCTTTCTACCACTAGTATTCTTAGCAGTTAAGTTGTCTTCTACGCGTATGCGTAATTCCAGTAGAAAAGTACGACAATATATGGGTAATATGACACACTTGTTGAATGAAAATATTTCAGGAAACTCATTAGTCAAAATCTACAATGCACAAAATCAAGAAAGTAATAAATTCTTTGCGTTGATTCAAACGATTCGCCAACAACGCTTTAAAGTGGATATGGCCAGTGCTTTTAATATGACTTTTGTTAATATTCTAATCGGCTTATCTTTGACAAGTGTGGTGTATTTTTCTGCCACTTACTTAACAATGACTGCCGGTGAATTTTTGTCTTATTTCACCGCAATGGGTATGTTGGTCAAACCATCTAAAAGTTTAATTAACATCAACAAACCTCTACAAATAGCAATAGCTGCTGGTGAAAGTGTATTTGGACTGATAGATGAAACACAGGAACAAAACACTGGCAAAAAACAACTTAAAAATGTCAAAGGTACGATTAAATTTAATCATGTTTCTTTTGGCTATACCGACCAAAAAAATGTACTTAATAATATTGATTTAGACATTAAAGCAGGCGAGACTGTTGCCCTTGTTGGTTCTACAGGTAGCGGTAAAACCACTATCATTCAACTCTTGGCTAAATTCTATTCACCAAAATCAGGCAGTATTACCATTGATGGTACCGATATTTGCGAATTTGAACTGGATTCATTACGCACGCAAATCGCCTTTGTTGACCAGAATGTACGCCTATTTAATGACACTGTAAAAGGTAACATTGCACTGGGTCAAACCCAAAATATGAACGATGAAAAGATTAAGAACGCAGCTAAAATTGCAAATGCTTATGACTTTGTAGAAGCCTTAAGTGAAAAATTTGATTCTCGAATCGGCGAAGATGGCACCAAGCTCTCTGGTGGTCAACGCCAGCGTTTGGCTATCGCCAGAGCAATAGCCAAAGACAGTCCGATTTTGATTCTTGATGAGGCGACTTCTGCACTTGATTCTGCCACCGAGCGAAAAGTTCAAGCAGCCATAGATGAAATGCAAAAAGACCGCACTACTATTATTATTGCTCACCGTCTAAGCACAGTGCAAAAAGCCGATAAAATTGTTGTACTTCGTCAAGGTGAAGTCACTGAACAAGGCTCACACCAAGAATTACTCAGTGCAAATGGTGAATACGCCTCACTATATAAACATCAGTTCAATTAATTCTTATAAACCCTTATCGTCAATTCATTTTTTGACAACTATCATCTTATGCTCAAGCATATCACGCATCGTATAACCAATGCCTCCGATACCATAGCCTGAGTATTTTCTACCAGCAAACGGCATCCAATCTACTCTAAAAGTAGTGTAATCATTAATTATTACTGCACTTGCTTCTAATTTTGCAGCCACTTCCATTGCCCTTTGCACATTATCGCTAAATACTGAAGCTTGGAACGAAACATCCAGACTGTTTGCTTGTTCAATTGCTTCGTCAAGTGTTTTATAGCCATAAATACATACCACAGGGCCAAACACCTCTTGTGTAGATACTTTAGCATCTTTAGGTGGGTTTAGTAGTACTGTTGGTTCATAACTCACCGCATTAATACGCTTGCCACCTGTTATCAACTGCGCACCTGATGTGATTGCTTCATTAACCCAAAGCTCAATTCTATCCGTCTCTTTTGCTGAAATGAGCGGACCTAAATCGCAGTCTTCGTTAATCGCATCACCAACTACTTGCCCAGCGGCGACAGTGGCAATTTTCTGCGCCAAATCTTGCATGCGCTTTTCAGCTACATAGATACGTTGCACTGAAACACAAACTTGCCCAGAATGATACATACTGGCTTTTACCACACCACTTACAAAATCTTCTTCGTTTGCATATTCATCAAAAATCAGCGGTGCAACACCACCGTGCTCTAAGGCACAACGCGTGCCTGGTGCAAGTTTTGATTTGAGGCTCCAACCTACTTTGGCAGAGCCAATAAAGCTAAAAAATGCCACACGCGAATCGGTGACTAATTTTTCTGCATTTTTATTATTCAGCAGAGCGACTTGCACCCAACCTACTGGCAATCCTGCTTCTTGGATTAACGTCGCTAAACGCAATGTGCAAAGTGGCGTTAAACCAGCAGGTTTGATAATCACAGGGCAACCACTGGCAATTGCAGGGATAACTTGATGTATTGCTAAATTCAGTGGGTGATTAAAGGCACTAACTGCCACCACCACACCAATTGACTCAAGTATCGTGTGTGCCTTGTGCCCTACTCCTGCTGGCGTATAGTCCATCGGGATTTCTTCACCTTTAATATTGCCCAATTCAATAATGGCAATGCGAATACCGCTAATAGCGCGGGTAACTTCCACTCTTGCATCACGAATGGGTTTACCGCCCTCATTTGCAATTAAGCGTGAAAAATCTTCATGCTCAATCTCTACCAAATTAGCTAATTTTTGCAATACTTCAATGCGTTGAGCCTCTGGCAATCGCCCTGCTTTATGTAGTGTTTGCGCCGTGGACAACATCTGCTGTACCCGTGTATTGTCATGCATTTCTAATTCAGCCAGGGTTTCACCCGTATAAGCCTGTTTAACGATTAATTTTTCCATAATGCCCTCTATGCGTTTCTTAGTTGTTTAGGAAATAACGCTTTGTTTTCTTTATAGTCAATTGGCACATCAATAATATGCACGCCACCTTCACTAAAACAAGACCCAATGAGTGGCAAGAATTGATTTGCATCCTCCACTTTATGTCCTTTTGCGCCATAACTATCAGCATATTTAACAAAATCAGGATTGTTATATTCAAGTCCAAAATCATCTAAACCTTGTCCCTCTTGCTTCCAACGAATCATACCAAAAGCACTGTCGGTTACAATAAGTACTACCAAATTTAACCCAAGGCGTGTGGCGGTTTCAATCTCTTGTGAATTCATCATAAAACCCCCATCACCGCAAATTGCCATCACTTGTCGCTGTGGATATAACAAAGCACAAGCTATTGCACTTGGTAATCCTGCACCCATTGTTGCTAAAGCATTATCAAGTAATACAGTATTAGACATATAAGTGTGATAATGTCGTGCAAACCAAATTTTATACATGCCGTTATCTAGCGCAATAATGGCGTCTTTATCAAGTCCTCGACGCACATCAGCAACAATACGCTGTGGCAATAAAGGATAAGAATCGTCATTATCTTTCTCGTGAATAACTTGCTTAATACGCTTTCTAAATGCTAATAATTCTAGCGAACAATTGTTTAATTTTAATGCTTGCGCCAAACGATTAACCGTAGTTTTAATATCACCTACAATCTCAAGTTGCGGAAAGTACACTTCATCAACTTGTGCAGAATTGAAATTAATATGAATGACTTTAGTGCCACCTTCATGCATAAAAAATGGTGGCTTCTCCACCACATCATGGCCAATATTAATAATTAAATCTGCTATTTCAACTGCTTGGTGCAATACATCACCATCAGATAATGCGGCTGTACCTAAGAATAACGGATTTTCACAACTCACCACGCCTTTACCCATTTGCGTATTAAAAAATGGAATACAGGTTCTATCAACAAAATTTTGCATTGATTTAAATAATTTTTTACGATTGGCACCAGCGCCAATTAATAGCAAAGGATTCTTGGCATTTTCAATCATTTCTACCGCTATTTCTATAGTCTTCTGGTCTGCATCTGGGCGACGAATCTCATGTACAGGAAATATATGCCAATCTTTTACCTCTTCAAACGCCACATCTTCAGGTAACTCTAAATGCACTGCACCTGGTCTTTCTTCTTCTGCCAAACGAAAAGCATCTCGCACTAAAGAGGGGATCATACTGCCGTTAACAATTTGTTTGCTGGATTTGGTGAGTGGCTCCATCATGCGCACAATATCAATAATTTGAAAACGCCCTTGTTTACTAGAATTAATCGGTTTTTGCCCCGTAATCATCAGCATTGGGAATCCACCCAATTGTGCATAAGCAGCGCAAGTAACGAAATTGGTTGCACCAGGACCTAAAGTTGCCAAGCACACGCCTGTCTTACCCGTCATTCTGCCGTAAGTGGCTGCCATAAATGCTGCACCTTGCTCATGGCGAGTTAGTACAAATTTAATACTTGAATCTTGTAAAGAATCTAAAAAATCTAGATTTTCTTCACCAGGAAGACCAAAAATATACTCAACACCTTCGTTTTCTAAGGCCTTAACAAATAAATCAGATGCTTTCATACTACCCCCCCTAAATGTTGTGATGGATAAAGTTCACTCATTGGGATTGAGCGAGCATTATTTTGTACAATACGCACATGATTTCGATTTAACTCCCTAGGCTCCGACACACCACAAGAATGAGCAATAACTTCAACTGCATGATTCATATTGTGTACATAGTTAGCGACTTTGATTGCTTTATTTTTCGGGTCTAGTCCTTTTTGCAGGCGTTTATTATGTGTGGTAATACCAGTTGGACAGGTATTTTTATTGCATTTTAATGCTTGAATACAACCAATTGAAAACATAAACCCACGGGCACTGGTTATAAAGTCTGCCCCAGCACATAACGCCCATGTTACCTCAGATGGCGTGATTAGTTTGCCAGAAGTAATGACTTTAACGCGCTCTTTAAGATTGTATTGAATGAGTTTATCAACCAATAAGGGTAGCGTTTCTTTAATGGGTAGACCGACATTATCTAATAGTGACATAGGTGCTGCCCCTGTGCCACCATCACCACTATCTAGCGTAATAAAATCTGGTGCGCAAGCCTCGCCACGCTTGTTAATCTCTTGGAAAAAATCATCTAGCCAATCGGTTGCGCCAATTACCGATTTAAATCCAGTAGGCTTGCCAGTAACCTTACGCACATGATTAATCATATCCAACAAATCTTGTGCGCTACTGATTTCAACATGTCGATTAGGTGATATAGCATCTTCACCAACGCCAATACCACGAATTTGTGCAATCTGAGGTGTTACCTTAGCACCTGGCAAAATACCACCTTTGCCAGGCTTTGCGCCCTGACTCATTTTAATTTCAAACATTCTGACCTGCTCATGTTCGGCAATTTCAGTTAATTTTTCATCGCTTAATTTACCCTGCTCATCACGCACGCCATATTTTGCTGTGCCTATTTGAAAAACAATATCTGCACCGCCTTCTAGATGGTAAGGCGATAGACCACCTTCACCAGTGTTATACCAACAACCTGCTATTGCTGCACCGTTTGAAAGTGCCAAAATTGCAGGTTTGGAAATTGCACCAAAACTCATGCCAGAAATATTGAAAATCGATTTTGCCCTGTAAGGCTTCTGACAAAAACCTTCACCAATAGTAATTGGGCGTGTTTCAGATGCATCTTCATCTAGGGTTGGAAAAGGGCAATTGGCGAAAATCACAGTGCCTACAGGATTTAGATTTTTGGTTGAGCCAAACGCAACTGTGGTGTCTGTATTATTAGCCGCTTTATGTACCCAATCACGCTCTGCACGATTGAATGGCATCTCTTCTCTGTCCATAGCAAAGAAGTATTGGCGAAAAAATTCACCCAAGCTAGAAAAAATACTACGAAAATGCCCAACAACGGGGTAATTACGCAACACTGCGTTCTTTCTTTGGGTAATATCAAAGATAAAAACAACGACAATGAGTAAAACCAATAAGCCAATCACAAAAACAAACAGTGTGGATAAGGCCTCCAGAACAGGACTTGCTGTTTCAAGCATCTCTATCATATTCTTCGTTTTCATGCTTAAGATCCTTTAATGGTATTGCTTGCAAATTATATTATCTAATGATACTCTGCCTTGTCCATAAATCACAATAACCAAGAGCATTACACCCCAAAGTTTGTGGTCATAATAACCACCCTGCCAAATAACTGGGTAAGAAACCACAGCAACAACATTAAAGACAAATAATTTAACCGCCATCAATCTTGTCGCCAAACCCAAAATCAAAAATACTGGTAGAATTAACTCTGTCGCTGTCCCAAGATAAGCAGCAAGCTCCCAAGGAATTAATGGCACTTGGTATTCGTTTTCAAACAAATATTGCGCACCTGAAGATAAAAAAGGCAACTCCAAATCCCAACTACCAAGCTTTGTCAGCCCTGAACGAAAAAATCCATCTGCAACATATAAGCGTAAAAAAAGTTTAAAAATATCATCCGTGTATTTATACAGATATGCAAAAATTTGATTGTATAAATGAATTAATTGCATCATTATCTCTCTTCGTATTCTTGTTGCGTTATCTTTGCCACCAAAACTTCCGCGCCTTGACGATAAATCTTTAAATAATCTCCCTCGCTCGCCAAATCAAGTTGTTCGCTATTTTCATTAAGTTGCCAAATTTTAATAACAGGATACACTGAGTGCATAAAAAATACAATGTCCGACAAATAACAACGCTCATAGTATCTTTCAAACTTAGCAACATCTACTAAATATGGCACAGTCTTACAATCTGGACTTAATTTAATAAAATTCGAAAACTCATCGCCATAGTCAATAATATTGCCTGTTTTTGAGGGGTGCGTTATAATAAAATCTTTGGCGATCTTATTAAAAAAATCCTCGCCCACTAAGCGTTTAACACAAGAATAACTCTTGGCTAAAGATTCACTCAAACTCAAAAAATATTGATTACGATAAATTTGAATCAAATCTTGAGGAGTAAAGTTACCATTATTCAGATAATTTTCAGATACACTTTCAGATGCCAATACATCTTGATAAAAATCTCTTTGTAATTGTTTAAGCACTCTGTCTTTCACTTAAATATTCTTGTGCTTTTTGCGCTTCATTTAACAAAATTGACAAATCAGGAATGTCACTATCCCACTCAATGAGTGTAGGTTTGTTACCAATCTTACTCAATGTTGTTTGATATAAATCCCATACTTCATTACTAACTCGTTTTGAATGATCATCAATCAAAATCTTACCTTTTTCCAAAATTTTCTCAGTATAGCCTGCCAAATGAATCTCTAGCACATCATCTATATCAATACTGTTTAAGTAATCATTGGCCTGATAATTATGATTAAAACAACTAACAAACACATTGTTCACATCAAGCAATAAACCGCAACCAGACAAACTTGGCAATGCAGCAAAAAATTCCCATTCAGGTATAGTGGATTCTTTAAAACACAAGTAAGAAGATGGATTTTCAATAAGGATTTTCCTGCCTAAAAAATCCTGAGTTTGTTTAACCTTGTCAATAAAATTATTGAGCGCCCCTTGCGTGTAAGGTAGTGGCAATAAGCCATTTAGATAATGATTATCAACATTTGACCAGCTAAGATGATCAGAGACTAAATCTGGTTTAAAACGCGCAATAGCATTTTTAAGATTTTGTAAATGTTGCTGGTTGAGCGCATCTACTGAGCCCAAAGAAAGTCCGATACCATGGAGGCTTAACGGATATTTATCAGCAATTTGCTCTAACTGATAAGTTGCAAAATTATCATAAAAAAAGTTTTCGCTATGAACTTCAAACCAATCAACATCGGGCTCTTCGTCAATCACTTGTTGTAAATGCTGATGACGAAGCCCAATGCCAGTATTTTTAATCACCAATAACTACCAAGATGATACCAAGGCTTACCCTTGTCAGCAGCAATTTTTGTCGTTGCTAAACCTTTGTCAATCCAGCCACGATTGATACCGCCATCAAGCTCAAAAATATTTTTATAGTTGGTTTCTTTATCTAAAAATCTACCAATGGTTTTAGTGCGATTAGCATGTGCACAAACCAGCACAAAGGGAGTGTCTTCATTTGGTACAATTTTTGATAAATCACGCAACCATTGTTGTATATCGTATCTGCCATTTTTATCAAAAAAAGTGAGTTTATGTGTGTTAGGAATAACGCCATATTGCTCATATTCATCTTGCCTACGCACGTCAATAATGACAAGCCCTTGTTTGATTTTGTCTTGCGCTTGCTCGGTTGAAAGGGTTTTAAACTCTGCCTGAACAAATGCAGGGAGTAACACAAGTAATATTAATGCAATTTTTTTCATAGTATTTATATATTATTATCCTAAAAAATAACAATCATACATGGACAAAAGGAGGAGAGAGCCACATGTGATTACTAAAAAACACCTAAGAAGAAGTTAAATTACCACCAACCAACTTATCACACAAGCCTTTTGGCAGGGTAATAAAAGCGTCTTTTTGCCCATCTGTATTTGAAGAACCTGCACATGATGAGGTCTTAGTGGCGCAGTCATTTTGACCTGCCTTAACAACGCCATAGCATTTTTCTTTAGATGCTGCGCTAGCGTCCATAACAATAAAATTAGAGCCTAACAAAGTTAAGCCCGCCAAAGTTAGTGTTTTTATTTTATCCATTTGTTTTTCCTTGTTAAAGTTAACTAAAAGTCATTGAGTAATCAATCACACTGTAATTATACGGTATGCCTTATTAATAAGTTTCAAGTATGGATAAAAAATATTAATGATTACTTTAAAGAATACCAACAAAAAAATTTAGGGAATAACTTACATTAATACCAAAACCACAACAAATACAATAAAATAGGCAACACTTACAACACTCATGGAGCAACAATGACCCAATACACAAACACCATCAGCACATTTGAACTATTAGAAAGGTTTCCAACCGAAGAATCTGCTCGCCTATATTTTGAACAAAAACTTTGGAACAACAAACCCAAATGTCCATCGTGTGCTAATCAAACACCCGCACAAGTTTATCATCATCCTTCACGCACTGGATTATATCGTTGCAAATGTTGCCAAACCCAATTCAGTATTCGTAGTAACACAGTGATGCATGCCAGCAAAATACCGTTAAGAAAATGGCTTTATGGTATGTATTTAGTTGTGACTGCTCGCAAGGGTATATCCAGTTACCAACTTGCAAAAGAACTGGGTATTACCCAAAAATCCTCATGGTTTATGGGGCACAGAATACGCAAGGCTTGCAAAAATAACGACGCTATTCTTTCTGGAATAATTGAAATGGATGAAACCTATATAGGCGGTAAAGAGAAAAATAAACACCAGCATAAGAAAACTTAAGGCACACAAGGCAGAAGCACAAAAACCAAAACCCCTGTGGTTGGCATGCGCTCTCGTGGTGGCATGCTCGTTGCTGCCAAAATGGATAAAGTCAATAGTGCCAATATTCAGACTATGATTGATAAGCATGCTGATGCCAATGCCACGCTTTGCACTGATGAAGCAACAATATATAAAGGCATAGAGGGCTATAAACAGCTAATGGTCAATCATTCTGCTGGGCAGTATGTTAACGGTATTGTGCATACTAATGGCATTGAGAGTGTTTGGGCGTTATTAAAACGCGGTTATCATGGTGTATTTCATCATTTTTCAGATAAACATATCGGGCGTTATGTTGATGAGTTTGTTTTTAGGTTGAATGATGGCAATGTTAAACGATCGACACTGGATAGAATTGATTCAATTGTGT
>NZ_UEXF01000022.1:0-5773 GCF_900127505.1 thiotrophic endosymbiont of Bathymodiolus puteoserpentis (Logatchev)
AGTCCTAATGCGTAAAAACACAGGATATTTAAATTTTCCTTTTTTCGTCAAACCATAATATTTAAAAGTAACGCTAGTGCCAATAGCAGGTGGGTTTTTACGCTGAACATCTGTAAAGCCCGACCCAATCTTAACCATTGCACCGCCTTTAGTTTTACATAATAACGAACCCATCTTGTTCGTGTATTTTCCTTTGCCAAGCAAAATTTCCACCACCACACACTCCGTATCTAAATATTTTTTCACCTTGAGTGCCGAACTTAATCTCCCAGTTTGATATGCTGTAGTAGGATTTCTTACCACCACGCCTTCACCACCTTTATGCATAATATTACGCAAAAATTGTTTAACTTGATTTTGGTCGGTAATTGGGTGTTGCTTGATAATTTTAATTGGCGTATTTGCTTGCGTTTTTAAATAATCTTGCAAAACTTCCAATCTATTCAACAACCCATCATCTTGATTTGGCACTTCAAAAATTTTATGACTGATTTTGTGCCAGCGCTCATCAGGATTTTTGCGTCTAACAATACTACTAATTTCTTCAAAATCCGCACGCTTCGTCCATAATTCACCATCAATAGCAAATGGTGGATAATTTTCAATAAACCAATCAGGTGCCATAATTTGTTGACCACCACGCGTTAATAATTGCTCCCCATCCCAAAAACCTCTTATCCCGTCAAATTTCTCACTCATCACCCAACCCACAACAGACTTCTTATCATCATAAGTTTTGAGTAGAAATAAATCTGGCTTATTTGCCGCTAACAACAAACTCGGCAAACACAACAAACACAATATTTTGATTATTTTTTTCATAATTAAACCAATCGATATTTTTGTGTTGGGCTGTTAGGTTTATCTGGCTGCGTCATTTCAATTAAGTTATTAGATATTGCCAGCAATAAATAGCGTTGGCGGAAACTCTTAGCATCTTTTAATGATAAGGCAAGCATTAATTCTTCTTTGCTCATTTCACCTTTTATGACTGAAACCAGCCGTTTTACTTGGGGGCTTACTTGAGGGATTACTTGAGGGGTATCCTCATTACAACTATTAAGAATCATCTGCAGAATAAACTCAATAAAGGGTGCTGAATCGGCCTGTTTTGTGCTTTCTTGTAATGCTAAATAATAGTCGTCCTGATGTGCGTAAATTAGACTTTCAACAGGTAAATAACTAAAAATATCTTGCCACTGACTCAGTATCAAAGTTTGCCATAAACGCCCCATTCTGCCATTGCCATCTGCAAATGGATGAATAAATTCAAATTCATAATGAAAGATAGAACTAAGAATAAGTGGATGTTCATCGCTGCAAGCCAACCAATCAAATAAATCAAACATCAATCCATTGACACGCTCAGCAGAGGGAGCCATATGCATCACTTGCTTGCCTTTCATGACACCTACACCCGTATTTCTATATTGCCCCACATCATCAATCAAACCCTGCATCAAAGTTTGATGTGCATCTAATAAATCTTGCTGGCTTGTTGGGCGCCACTTTGTTAATTTTTCATAGGCTTTAATCGCATTACGCACCTCTTGCACTTCATGTGGCGGTGCAATGACTGCCTTGCCATCTAATACTGCGGTTATCTGCGCTTCAGTTAAAGTATTCCCCTCAATCGCCAATGAACCTTGAATAGTGCGAATGCGATTGATACGGCGTAAATATAAACTATTTTCCTGAGTTTTTAATGCCGATAACTGCCCTAATTTTTCACTGATTTCTGCAATCAGTGAAACAATGGCAGAGGTGATTGCATAGGGGGGTTTATAGTTCATTTTAGGTTTTTATTTGCCGCACAACCTAGCTGTTGAAATTTTAATATAATTTTTATCTTTCTCTATACCAATCCATTGCCTCCCATATTTTTTAGCAATATAAGCAGTTGTACCACTACCTGAAAATGGGTCAAGTACAATATCGCCATTATTAGAGCTTGCTAAAATAATTCTTTTTAGCATTTCTTCTGGTTTTTGCGTTGGGTGTAATGCTTTTCCGTCATTACCCTTTATACGCTCTTTACCTTGTACTAATGGCATCTGCCAAAAATCACGCATTTGTTTAAGGTTTCCATCTTTTTGCTTTTCAGGATTAATTTTTTTTAAAGTTTCATAGTTAAAAGTCCAACCACTTCCTTTGACTGCCCAAATAACAAATTCAGTAGAATGCGTGAAAATGCGTTTAGTCATATTTGGCATTGCATTGCTTTTGTACCATGTAATAATGTTGTTAACTTTATAACCTAATTGCTTTAAAACAATCATAGATTCACTGATGTTGTGATAACTACAAGCGATATATATTGAGCCTTTGTCTTTTAAAACTCTATCGCAAGCGCCAATCCACTGGCGAGTAAATTTCAAAAACTCTGGCGCTGTCATTTTGTCCCATGCTTCATTAACCATGTACCAGTCACCACCTGTTTTATTGCCCTTCCATTTCAAGCCATTGCCTGATAAATTGTAAGGTGGATCTGCAAAAATTAAATCAATGGATTTTTTATCAATTTTTGAATTGAGGGCTTTTATACAATCATCGTTGTAAATAATATTAGTTTTCATTGTTTTAATTTAGACTAGGTTTCAAAGTGTTTTCATACCACATTAGACCATCCTTTTCGTAATTTATATAGCTATTTTCCATTTTGCGTTCTAATGCGATTCGGTCATAACCTTTATCAATAATCAAACAAATATCATCGATAGCAAAAGGAATAATTTTTAATGAATTCACATATTTAGTTGTATCACTTGTATCATAGTATCGTAAGTCTTTATAAGACCTAAAATTTACTAAAACATTTGGATCTAAATAAGGGGCGATAAAAATTGCATAATCATTGGCATTAGAAGTGCTTAATTTATACCTTCCTAGATGTCTACTAACAGGCTCAATTTCCATTTTTCGTTGATTTTCTTTTTTAGATAAAGTTACCTCAATTAATGCGCTATGAGTACCATAGTCAAATACTAAGTCTGATTGCCCACCACCTGCAAATCTTCTAGGTAGTAATTCAGCGTCCATGCTCATGTTTAAAAAATCATGAATATCATCTTTTTTACCATTCATAACATAAAAAATTATCCCTATAATATATTCAAAAACTGTCGATGCATCGCACTCCCAGTGCAAATATGTTTGAATTCTTTTATCATATTGATCGTCTTTATTTTTTCTATTTTTAATGTGTTTCAACAAAGTTTTTAATTGTGATTTTGAAAAATGGCTGTCAATTAGTCCATTTAATTTATCTTTGTTTTCTTGTTTTATAATGCTGGCAATATTTTCATCGATATTGCCAGTTATTGAAAGAGATGGATATTTATTTTTTAAATTTTGCAATAAAACAGTATCTGTTATATATAACAATAGATTAATATCGTTAATATGTTTTGTTGTTGTTAATAATTCCTGGTATTCTTCTTTGGAGCCTGATAACGCAACACTCAATAAACTATTCTTTACTATTCTAAAATAAACTTCTGCAATTGGCGTTAATTTAATTTGCTCACCAAAAATAAAAATATCAGTTAACCCTAAAAATCTTTTATTGTTGTCAAAATATTCCTCTAAATTTGTCTTCCATTTAGAAAAATGAACGAGGTAAAAAAAGTTTTCATCTAAATTGGTGTTAAAATTAAGGCTTGTAAAGTACTCTTCTGCATCTTTGGTGCTTGCATCGGTAGGCTTATTTTTTTTATTAAATAGGAATTCATAAAACTTTGCTTTTGTCTTACTGGGTAAAACTTTAATAGTTTCAATAATATTGTTGACATCGTTTCTTGCTAGAGCTTCGTAAAGTTTTTTATACTTTTCTGATCCTTGCGATGTTTTTCTATTCATAAGCATATTTTCAAATGCAGTAATACCTTTGTCAGATGCTTGGAACACCCTTAACGCCTCTTGGTAATTAGACATATTTCTAATTTTTTCAACAATTAAATCATGTGTGTCAACGCTACGATCTGTGAGGTTTATTGTTAAAGATTGTAATTCCTGATAATTTTTAACCAAAGGCAGTAAATACCGAAATTCATCTTCGGTAATATAGTCATATTTGGTTATAAAGTAAGTAAGAGCAATAAAAGGGTTAATATCGAATTCTGAATAAAAATTTGAATTAACATTTTGAGAAAATTCTATTTTTAAAAATTGTTTTAAGTATAGAAAACTATCGTTTCTTATGCCAAAGGGGTTGTCAAAATCAAAAGTGTTATTGTTTAACATGTTAAACAGTTCATTGCCGACATCGGTTAATTTTCTATCAGCATTAACCAAGCCTAAATCAGACAATGAAGAGGTAACTTGCCTTGCATATTTTGTAACTTTATCCTCATTATTTGCATTAGAGTTAAACCAATCCTCATCTAATAATGCTTCTAAATATTCTGCCTGTAACTCCCTCCAGTTATAATCAGCTTGATTGTTATCATAAAGATTTTTTAATCTTATTAACTGCCTCTCAATTTTAAATTTGAGTTCAGACACCCTAAAACTTGTTGTGCCATACATCCAACTATATGTTTTAAAGCTCATAATAATTACCCTTTAACTTCACAATAAAAAACTCTTTCTATGTTGCCGTTTAAGTTACTTTTGCCAGTAGTGAATGTTTTGTAATCTCTTTCAAAAACATCTACTTTGCCTTTATTACTCAAAATATGCAAAATATCATTATCACTAATTCTTGCATTTGAACGTTCATTTTTTGAATCTTGTGTGTTGTTGTATGAGAATAAAATATGTTTGCAGTTTGCATGATTAATTAAATTAGAAAATGCCATAGTTGCATTTTTTAAACAATAATTACTTTTAATGTGGTTTCTATCCATTTTTTTACCAATACCGACTACGGCTGGTTTTTTCCATTCCACTAAATTTTCTAGCAAATGATACGCATCCGAGTATTGGCGTGAATTATAAGGAGGGTCAATATAAAGTACATCGCAAGATATTTTTTTAATTAACTGATTAGCATCTTCTTGGTAAACTTTGTTATTGACATTATGTGAATAATCAATATTTGGGATAAGCAGATTGACAGGTTTAGTTGAATCCATTTTTTTTCTGAATGCATCGTAATGACCGACTGTGTTAGCAACTTTATCAACTGCGTATAGCAAAGAACAGATTAAATTATTTTTCTCTTGTTGATTGCTTGCTATATTGTCTATTTCTTCCCTAATGACACCAATTTTTCTAGCATTTTCCATAAAAAAATAACGATTACCAAAATGTTCTGAAAAGTAATTTTCGCTAGGTGAGATAGAATTCAAATAGTTTATTTTTTCTTCTATATATAAGTCTTTCTTTGTGTTTAAAAATGTTTGTAAACAAGCATTATTTGCAGATAAAAAATCATTAGAAATAATACTAATATCTTTATTATTAAATCGATCACCAACCACGCCTGTGCCTGCAAAAATATCACAGAATGATTTTACTTTATCGCATTTTTGGCTAACTATATCTTCAATAAATCCTAATAATTTATACTTATTACCTAAATATCTACGGTTCTGTAATTGAAAATAACCAATTTTTGATTTATCTTGTTGATAATAATATTTGTTAATTTTGTGTATATTGTTTTGATAGTTAGGTGTTTCTACCTCCAATAAATCAAACAATCCCATTTGAAAGCCATCCCCCACATAACCAATGGTTTTATTATGTTTTAATTCTTGGTAAAAACTATTATGCCCGTTTTTGGCTATGATGACAAAATCTAATAATGCAATACCCATTATTTGCCCTG
>NZ_UEXF01000023.1:0-3586 GCF_900127505.1 thiotrophic endosymbiont of Bathymodiolus puteoserpentis (Logatchev)
AATCACAAACCCATAGGGATGAATAGGGTAAGCAGGGTTGGGCACTAAAACCGTATCGCCACTACCAACAACCGCTTGTGCTAAATTTGCCAAACCCTCTTTTGAGCCAATGGTAACAATTGCCTCAGTTTCTGCATCAATATCGACATCAAAACGATTTTTGTACCAGTTTGAAATTGCGCGTCTTAAACGTGGAATACCACGAGAAGTGGAGTAACGATGTGTGTCGCTACGGCGTGCTGCTTCTACTAATTTCTCCACAATATGTTCAGGCGTTGGTTGGTCAGGGTTGCCCATGCCAAAGTCAATAATATCTTCGCCACGAGCTCTGGCTTCAACCTTTAGCTTATTCGTAATTGCAAAAATATATTCTGGCAATCTTCTTATTCGTGGGAAATCGTCATTCATAAGAGTAATTGTTTAATTATATTTAGTTGACTTTCGTTCAAACTGTTTTGACAGTGTAACAAACATTGTTGCTTCCACATATCGACTTTATTATTTATGGGCGTATCTATTTCCCAATAATAACTTATATCATCCTCTTGAATTTTATTGACATTTGCGATAATATTATTTAGTTCGCTAACAATGTATTTAAAAATTTGTGGAAACATAATACCTTGTATTTTAATCTGCCCACCAGCAGTAAAAGTATCTCTTAATGCATGGTTTACAACGCCAAATCTAGATACTAACCATGTTGATAGTCGCAGATATTTTTGTGGATCTTTACTTAATAAAATTGGGAAATGCGCTAACGCTAAAGTGCTTAGCTCGTCTTTTTGCTCAGAAGACAGGTTGCTCCAGTGTTTTATACCCAAGCCAATAGTGTCTTCATCATTGTCTATCCACCATAAGTCTTCACCTGCTTTCAATCTTTTTCTCATGAACCTTTTTATTGGTTCAAATGGATTGTTGAGTTTTTTTAGTTCGTTATATTCAATGCCAATTTTTTTAAATATAGACTCATGCTCCATAATGTTCATATCTATCAAATAGCGAGGAGAGTGGGTAATTGCAACATCATACAAGCGCTCTTCATATTTTTTACATTTAAATTCAATTGGGTTGGACAATTTTCCAAATAAAAGATGAATATTTTGTATATTATCTACTCTTGTTCCTTCAAAAATACTACTACCTGTCGTTTTCCATTTGTTGGATTTTGTAGTTTTAACTTCTAAGCCATAAGCTTTGTTTTTATTGACATAAGCTACAATATCGGGAAATTTTTGCCCTGATATTAATTCTATATTGCCTTCAAATATTGTATTTTTCGCATTATTTTTAACAAAACTGTAAGCATCTTTTTCAAAATCTACACCACCCCTGTTTAAGTAATATTCTGCTTGAGTATTGGACTCAATCTCTAACTGTGATACCGACCTAGAAAGTAACCGTGTAAAAGCTTCATAATCTTTATTGTGAGCGACAATCATAAATTAACCCTCGTTGCATAGTGATTTTCATTTTCTTTATTTATATTTTTATCAATGAAAATTTCTATAGCTCTTGCTAAATTCCAGGCAAAAACGGGGGGCACAGCATTGCCGATTTGTTTGTAGGCGCTTGAAGTAGATGGGTAAAAAAATAGGTCGTCTGGAAAAGACTGTATGCGTGCAGCCTCTCTGGCTGATAAGCGTCTTTTTTCATTCCAATGAAATTCAATATTACCATGGTGCTCTGCTCTCATTGTGGGTGCGGGGTTCTCTTTTTTAATTGCGTTGTTTCCCTGACCCTTGTTCTTTTTTGCTTTTGACCAAAAATGATTATCAACATCACCTTCGTTTTCACTTTCTAAATCGCCTATCGCTTGTTGTGCCGACATCCACTCAGTATTTTGATTTGACAGTATATCAAAGTTAAATTTTGGCAATATGTCTTTTCTTGTGCCAATAATAATCACTCTTTCCCTTTTTTGAGGAACGCCAAAATCTGCTGTTAATAAGAGTTTGTATGATACATGGTATCCTATTGTCTCGAAATTTTGCACAATTTGTTTTATTGCTGCACCATCATTGAGTGTTAACAGTCCTTTCACATTTTCAGCTAAAAAAACTTTTGGTTTTGTTTTTACAATGGTGTCGGACATTGCTTGATATAAGGTTCCTCTTTTGCTGTCAAAACCCCTTCTTTTTCCTGAATGACTAAAGTCTTGACAAGGAAAACCACCAAGCACAATATCGGATTTCAAGGGCATTGGATTATTGAATGTACCTGTATGATTGTTTGACAATATTTCTCTAATATCGCCACAAACTATTGGATGGTCAAAATAATTTTGGTATGTTTGGCAAGCATTTTTATCTATATCATTTGACCATATTATTTGAAAGTTGTTTTTTGAGAAATTTTTATCAAGAAAACGAAACCCCCCTTGAAAACCCAAATCAAGCCCCCCACAACCGCTAAACAAGGATAACACTTTATAACTCATCAAGCCTCATCTTATTTAATGCCTAATAGTTCAACATCAAAAATTATTGTCGCACTTGGTGGGATTGGGCCTGCGCCAAATTCCCCGTAAGCCAGTTTTGATGGAATAGTAAGTTTGCGCTTGCCGCCCACCAGCATACCTTCAACGCCCTTGTCCCAGCCAGAGATGACTTGTCCCGCTCCGAGTTTAAAGTCAAAAGGTTCGTTTCTATCAACACTTGAGTCAAATTTTTTGCCATTGGTCAGCCAGCCAGTATAGTGCATAGACACGAAGTCTCCAGCCTTGCAAGTTTTGCCTTCGCCAGTTTCGATATCTTCTATTTGTAATTCTGCCATTTTATTTTGTCGATGTTGGTGGTTGCATATGTTCACGCAATAGATTGTTAATCAGCGTTTGGTAAGCAATCTTTTTTTCGCTCGCCTCTTTTTTTAAAAAAATTAAAATATCGTTATCTAACCTCATGGAGGTAGGTATTTTTTTTGGCTGATAGAATCTGCCACGAACGCCACCAGTAAAATCATAATGTTCTGGTAATTCGTAATCATCATGCAACGCTCTTTCTTTAAGTGTTTTCATATATGCTCCTTTCTTGTTTATCAGATTGTCTAGCACTAATAATTCTAATAATTTCAGAACCATCTTCTGTGTAGAACAAATTTGCAACCACTAATAACTTGTGTTTGCTTGTTGTGCCGATTGTTACCCATCTTTCTTCAAAATAGTGAAACTTATGATCTAGTTTGGATACTTGTAAAGGGTCAAAAAAAACTTCTTTTGCCTCTTCAAAACTAATACCGTGTTTTGTCTGGTTTAGTTTATTTTTAGTTTCATCCCATTCAAATTCCATAGGTAAATACTACCTTATTGTAATGACATTGTCAATACTCAAGAGTTATATTGTATGAACTAAATTTTCTAATATTTAGCACGCCTGTGTCTAACAGCAAGTATTGCCCTTTAATGCCTTGTAACACACCGCTAATATCAGGTGTGTTATCAAAATTTAATGATACTATTTTGCTTGTATATTCTACCACAGGGTAGTGAATTTTTACAACTTCATTGTTTAACTCTATTGCGTCTAAATCCGCCATCATATCGGATACCTCTGGCAACAGTTGGTTTTTTGTTGCTACAAGGTCAACT
>NZ_UEXF01000024.1:0-3474 GCF_900127505.1 thiotrophic endosymbiont of Bathymodiolus puteoserpentis (Logatchev)
TTTGTTTCTAAGGAATTTTTAGAATTTATATACTTCTTTAAAATTTCAACTTTCTGCATATCCAAATCACTTGTTTCTTGCATAATCATGCCACGCATAACAACTATGTCTTGAAATTTTTTAATGGTTAAATCAATTAGTTTTTTAGTTTTCTCAACAACCTCTGCTTCATGGTTTGCTATTGTTTCTAAAAAAGAAATTCTATCCAATTTTTGGGTATCTTTTAAGTCGGCTCCTGCTGTATAAAATAAAATTTCGGTAAAAATAGATTCTTCTCGTATCTTTTCAACCACTTCATCGCCATTTAAACCATCCATATGATAATCGGTGAGAATTAAATCATAAGTTTCATCTAATGCACTAAAAAAATCTTCTGATTTGTCTTTAGTATCAATTGTTGTATCAAATCCTTGATTAGTAATATATTTTTCAATCTCATCAATGTGCTCATCTTCAATAAATGCTTCAATATTATCATCTAACCATAAAATCTTATATTCCAATTTCATTTTCTAATCCTTATATGAAAAGTAGTCTCTTCTCCCTTGTCCGATTTAACGCTAATATCAGCATTATGCATATCGCTAATTGTTTTTTTAATACTACTTAACCCTATTCCAGAACCATTAGTTGTCGTAAATCCAAAATCAAATATTTTATCAATATTTTCTTCTTGGATACCATCACCATCATCGATAACAAGCATATTAAAAACATCATTTTTAACATCAAGTTTAAAATATACATTTTTTGCATTAGCTTTTTTAGAATTTTGAATAAAGTTATCAATCAGTGTCGTGATTTCTAGTGGCCTTATTCTTACAACAAACTCATTACTTGATGTTGTTACACTGAGTTGTGTTTTTGACTTATCGATAATTTTCCCATTAGATAAATAAAGTTCTTCAATATATTCTTTTATAAAAGAAACTAAGTTCACTTTGATTTCTTTTGTTGTTAAATTAAAATTAGCTTTAGTCACAAAATTAGCAATAGAATTTACCTTGGTTGCCTCAGCAATAATAACGCTAATATATTTTTTCTGCTGTTCTGTAAGAGGAGCGTTAAAAGTTTTTAATAGTAATTTTGTATTTCTATTAATTCTACTTGAGGAATGTCTAATCTGATGCTGCAATCCTAATATCTGTTCTTTTTCTGTCCCAATTAATGAGCGTTGAAAAATATTTTGTTTCTTTTCAGTTTCTAAATTTTTACTTAATTGCTCAGTTCTCTGTTGTTCTTTGGTTATCTCTTTTTTTAAATTTTTGTTGCCTTGCTCTAGTTTCCTGATAATTTTTTGAGTTTCGTTTATTTTATCAATCAATTCTTGATTATTAACATCATGAGCAATCTTTGATAGCTTGGAGACTATAATTTCCGAAGGTTTTTGCTCATCAAAGAGATTGATAAAATTAGCGTCAAAATCTTTAATTTCAACTTTGTCTCTATTAACTAAATTAGTTATTATTTCAATAATCTTGCTTTGGCTAATTGTATTATCTAATATTGAAAAATCATCAGCATCACCATCCTTATTTCTAATGACCTCATCCAATGACCATTGAACACCAACCACATATTTTTCTAGCCTTTTTAAAGTTTTATCCCAAAATGCATTATATAACTCATTGTAGCCATTAGTTTCAATAAGCCCACTGTCTCTACTGGTTTTTTCTTTAAATTCATTAGAGTACTCATTAACATTAATACTGCCAATTAAGTTTCTAGTAGATAAATATCTACTATGTCCCTGTTGATGTCTTCTGTCAATATCCAGGCTATCATCATTTGGCTCACCGTAAGGATAGACCCTAAACCCATTGTTATATAACATGATATTACCAAAATTCACAGCTTTTACTTTCATTAATCTAGTAAAATTTGTTTTTGCTTTTGTATTTAAATACAAAAGTATTATGGATGTATTTTGTAAGTATTTATAATTATTTTCCTCTTCAACGCTATAAATTAAAGTCCCTCTATCTGTTAATTTTGATACGATATTTTCTTTTGTTATTGTGATTTCTAATTTAGTGGTTTTTAAGGTTAAAACACTTACTAAATCGTTGTTAATTGGTTCGCCAGAACTGCTATTTTGCTTTGTTATATAAATTTGAAAATTATTAGATTGCGTATTAACCTCAAAAGGGTTTATTAATTTACTTAAAGAGTTTTTTAAAATTTCTATCTTATCGTCATCCCATTTAGATTTAAGATTAGAAATTTCAAGAATCACACCATTGGTAAAGTCTTTATGTTTATCAGATGATAACTTTGTATGTTTTACACCAATATCAATAAATTCATCTTGAGAATTTTTTTCAAAATCTTGCCAATTTACATCTAACTGATGTGCATTATTTGCATTAACATTTTTAGCAATTAATTTTAAATTAGCGCCAATCTTATCCGCTGAAAATCTGCCAATTCCTTTTGCACCAGCAAAACCTCTTTTTAAATTAATTTTATTACGATAATTCTTATATCTATCATTAGACTTGAGATCTTCGTCTTCTTTATTGTCTTTTTTTGCAGAATAAGCAACAAATAGCCACTTATTTTTTAAGTCGCTCAGACTCATGCCTTTACCGTTATCCTTAATAGTAATTTTATTTTCTTCAAAAATTATATCTACTCTGGTTGCATGAGCATCGTAAGAATTTTTAACTAATTCAAATATTGCAACTTGATCATTAACAATCAAATCTTGCCCAATAATATTTTTTAATTCGGAACTAATTCTAAATTCCATTACAGCATTTCCTTTAAGGCAAGCCCTGCTTGTTCGCTAAACAATGGTGGAATGGCGTTACCAATTTGAGTGTATCTAGGAACATCAACCTTTCTTCTATCCCCACCTGTCGTGTACTTTCCTTTAAACTCATAACTATCTGGAAAAGACTGAATACGCGCATATTCTCTAACTGTCAATATCCTAGGTTCACAGTAATGAATATAATCATCTGGTAGTGTAGTTAGCGTTGGTGTGCAAGATTTTTCACATAAAGGGACAATAGTGTGTTTTTTTAGATTGTATTTCTTTTTTAACTCATCACTTATGGTCAAGTTAGCTACAGAATTATCTAGAATATATTGGAAGCGCTCAACGGTATCAGGTCTATGTCGTGCAAACCTGTGACTATCAGCAACCTTATTTGTTAAGGACTCTCCTTGTCGCATTAACTTTTGATAATTACTCTTTGGCTTTGAATAAATACCCGCTTGAAAACTTTTGGTGTCTGGAGACACTTGTGTCCCATTCTTTTTGACTAAATCAGATATCGCATCACTTAAAGATGTTTTATCTGTTATTTTTTTAGATTTAAAAAATTCTGCTCTATTTTTTACAATAAAATCAAAAAAAGTTTGGGCTCTTTTCCCTTTAGTTGCAACCAGAATAAACCTTTGTCGTTTTTGTGGGACGCCAAATTCAGAGAAATTAACAATCTCACCATGGACATTATATCCAAGCCC
>NZ_UEXF01000025.1:0-540 GCF_900127505.1 thiotrophic endosymbiont of Bathymodiolus puteoserpentis (Logatchev)
CTGAAATACACTGACCCGAGCGGTTATTGGTGGAATCCCTTTAAAGCAGTAGCTAAAGCATGGCGAAGTGTTTGGAGAGGTGTTAAAAAATACGGCAGACAAATTGCATCTATCGCTGTTTTATTTATCCCAGGATTAAATATTTATGCAGCAGGATTTTTGTCCGGTATGGTTGGAAGCAAAGGTGATTTAAAACAAGGATTATTAGGCGCATTAACAGCAGGATTTAACGCCAAGGTATTGCATCCAATGAAAGCGGGTTTCAGAAAGTTGATAGCCCATGGCTTAACTGGCGGCGTACGAAGTCGATTATCTGGCGGTAGCTTTAAAAGCGGATTCTTAGGCTCAGCTGTTAGTTATGGCGCAAGTTGGTCAGGTGCATATAAGGCGGCAGGCGTTAGTAATCAAGCCAACACATGGACGCAAAGAGTACAAAATGTTGTCGCCTCTTATGTGGTTGGTGGCGTTGCCGCTGAGTTAGGTGGTGGTAAATTTGCTAATGGTGGGATGAGTGCGGCGTTTAGTAGGATGTTTAATGAT
>NZ_UEXF01000025.1:2946-3906 GCF_900127505.1 thiotrophic endosymbiont of Bathymodiolus puteoserpentis (Logatchev)
AGTTATGGCGCAAGTTGGTCAGGTGCATATAAGGCGGCAGGCGTTAGTAATCAAGCCAACACATGGACGCAAAGAGTACAAAATGTTGTCGCCTCTTATGTGGTTGGTGGCGTTGCCGCTGAGTTAGGTGGTGGTAAATTTGCTAATGGTGGGATGAGTGCGGCGTTTAGTAGGATGTTTAATGATTTTGGCAATGCTGAGTCTGAGAATAGTGGCGAAAAAACATCTAGCGGGTGGAGTGGATGGGGTCTGACTGGTGTTATTTTTTCAGGAGTTGGCGGTATGTTAGCACTTCTTCCTCACCCATTTTCTAAGGTGATTGGATATGGCATGATGTCTATAGGCGGAGCAATGCAAGTGTATGAAGTAAAATTGATGGTAGTGCAATATTTAGGACCAAATAGTAAAGTTATGAAAACTAAGAATATTATAGGTAAACATTATAGAGAACAAGAAGAAGAATTTAAAAAAATAGGATTTTAGGAAATGAAAAAAAAGCATTCAATATACTTTCTTCCATTGTATATCGCTATTGGACTGATAACAAAAATATTTGTATTAGGTAGTTATATGCCTATATCAATGATCAACACAGAAAGCAACATAGAAAAATTTGTTATTTTGTTAGAGGATTCCATTAAAAATCAAGATTTAAAAAAATCAAGAAAAATTATTCAATTTTTAAAAGAAGACTATCAACGTCAAGATAAGGCTATGTCTCAGATTGCATCTTATATAAATGAACAAAGTGAAAAAGTAAGACATGAGTATATCAATAGCATTATCTATTTAGTTTTATTGTGTATTTATACATATATAATTTTTAGAATAATAAGAAAATTATAAACCCCTCACAATTTTAGACAACAATCGAATAAAAGGGAACGCTACCCTTTATTTTAACCAGCCAAGCACCACCGGTAAAATTAATGATGTTGATTATAGTTATAAGCACCCCAA
>NZ_UEXF01000026.1:0-25807 GCF_900127505.1 thiotrophic endosymbiont of Bathymodiolus puteoserpentis (Logatchev)
GCCAGTCATGATAAAAATATTCACGACTCAAAAACCTTAAATGTTGCCATAAGCCATGCTAATAGCAACAGAAACAAACCCATCAAACAAGCGGTATGCGACCGAGGCTATGTTGGTGCAAAGGTAGTGCTCGGTGCAAACATCATTTTGCCTAAAAAAGCCCTTAAGCGAGACAATCGTTATCAACAAGACAAAAAGCGCAAACTGTGTAAAAGACGCGCAGCGATTGAGCCGATTATCGGACATCTTAAATCAGATTTTAGACTCTCTAGAAACCTACTCAAAGGGCAAGTTGGTGATGAGATTAATGTTTTAATGGCTGCCTGTGCTTGGAATTTGAGAAAATGGCTGGTGATAGCCACTATTTTTTTGTTTTGGCAAAAACTGGGCTTATTTTTTGTAAAATACCTAAGGTTTTTTGTGGTGCTGGATAAAAAGCAGTTTTGTTGATTTGGATGGTTGGAAAAATGGGTGGTTTTGGTTTGTTTGGAGTGAGTTTTTAAGGGGCGACTATTTACCTTGGCATACTGAGTTATATTTTTTGGAAAAAAGACCAATCTAAGGTACTTGCTCAAACAACCCTATTTAGTATTGTTGGGCTGGGCTTTATCGGTTATTTTTTGGCGTCTTTATTGGATTTAAAAGGTCTTGAAACTATTTCTGCTGGGTTGGAGAGATTGACTTTGTTTACCTATCCTATTTTTATTGCGATTTTAGGTGCAATTTACATTACCCCAAAACCCCTGACAACTTTTTAAAATTTCTTATATAGAACATCTTAAGAGACCTTCTTCTTTTCCTGATTCAATTTTATACTTTCTTGATACACATCCATTGGTTTTTTATATTTCAATGTTTCATGGAATCTTTGATGATTGTAAAACTCAATATAATCATCCATATCAGTGATTAAATCACTGATGGATTGATATTCATTTAAATAAATTCTTTCGCATTTTGCGCTCCTCCAGAAACGCTCAATACAGATATTATCTGTAGCCCTACCTTTACCATCCATAGATATTGTAATACCTAAATCTTTTAATCGTTTAGTGTGTATCTCACTGGTATATTGACTACCTTGATCAGTGTTAAATATCTCTGGGTGTGGGTGTGGGTGTGGGTGTGGGTGTGGGTGTAGGTGTTTCTCTAAAGCGTCATTAAGTACACCCATTACCAATTGAGAATCCATGGTATTGGATATCCTGTGTGATAGAACAGCTTTTGAATGCCAATCAATAATAGCTGCCATATAGACCATACCCCCTGCAATCTTGACATAGGTAATGTCGGTGCTCCATACATGGTTAGAATGACTGATATTAAGCCCTCGTAGCTTGTAACTGTATTTCTTGTGTGCTTTGATTGGTATAGTTGTATTAACTTGTTTAACTGCTAATACTGCCTTTAAACCTAATTCTTGCCGATAGCGTGCTACGGTGTGTAAACTCACCTTGTAGCCGTCTTCAAGTAATTGTTGATGGACTTTTTTCTCACCATAGATGGGTATTTTTTCAAACACCTTGGTGATGTGGTTTTTGATAGATTGCTTGGTGTTATTTACTTTTGGCTTGTAATAAATCCCACTTCTGTTAACACCTAACAATTGACATTGATGATTAACTGACAAAGAATATGAGGCGTGCAATAGGGAAGGCTTGAGATCAACTAACTGTTTGCGGTTAGATGAGCCCAAGCTTTTTAGCTTTTTTGCTAACCACTCCTTCTCTACGGTTACCTTGCCTACTAGTGTAGTTAAACGCTCATTTCGCATTTGTGCTTTGATAAGTTCGTCTTTGTATTCTTTGACTGCCTTGGATGGCTCCATGGCAATCTCTGCGTTAGCAAGGAAAGTCTTCTTCCAATTTTGTAGATTCTGAGGCAAAATATTATGCTTGCTGGCAATCTGCACTATGGCGCTTTCATTTTGTAGTAATTCAAGTACTAATTTAGTCTTGAATGCTGAGGTATATTTTGTTCGTTTTTTACTCATTTTTTTACTCCGATTTTTTTGTTTAGTTTAACTCGTTCGAAATAAGAAAGTTTAAATTGTTGTCTGAAATTGTTGGGGTTTTATAGAAATACTCTTGAGGTGAAAATTGAGCTAAGCAAAGCCTGATTTATTTTATTAGTTTTGTTGTTTGAGAGCACGTAAAATGAATGTTATTTTTTATAATTGGTGAATAAAGATGAGTGGATTGTTTGATTTTTTTAAAAATAAGAATGACAATATCAAGCGTAGTAGTGAGGAGCAATTAGCTGATATTGCTAATGAGTTTGTGCGACAAAATAAGTCAAAACGACGCTGGCGAATCCTGTTGAGTTTGTTGTTTTTTGGCTATATTGTTAGTGTGTCTTATGTTAGTTTGCGTGAAAGCGGTATTTTGCAAGATGCCATGGAAAAAGAATCGCCTTTTGTGGCAGAGGTGCTATTAAGTGGTGTTATTCAAAGTACAGGTGGTATTAATGCAGATGATGCTATTGAATTGTTGCAAGAGGCTTTTGAAGCGGAAAATGCCAAAGCGGTGATCTTGCGACTTAATTCACCAGGTGGTTCGCCCGTGCAATCTAGTCGAATTTATAAAGCGATTAATCGCTTAAAAGCGAAATTTGATAAAAAACTCTATGTTGTGGCTGAAGATGTTTGTGCATCAGGTTGTTATTATATTGCCGCTGCCGCTGATGAGATTTATACTGACGAATCATCAATTATCGGCAGTATTGGTGTGGTGATGTCGAGTTTTGGTGTGGTTGATGCAATGAAAAAAATCGGTATTGAACGCAGACTATATACGGCAGGAAAAAATAAGGGATTAGGAGATATGTTTTTGCCTGAGGATGAGGCGACCATTAATCATATTCAAACTCAAATTTTGGACAAATCTCACCAAAACTTTATTAACGCCGTTAAAGAGGGTAGGGGTGACAGGCTTAAAGATAATAAAGATTTGTTTACTGGATTGGTTTGGCTTGGGCAAGATGCATATGATTTGGGTTTGATTGATGGGATTGGCGATGCCAATTTTGTGGCAACAGAGTTGGTTGGGGTTAAGACCAGAATTTTGTATGAAAAAGAAAAGACTTTGTTGGAAGAATTAACTGAGGCAAGTGCTAAAAATATTGCTTTGGTTATTAGTAATCAGTTTTTTTCTAAAAGTTGGATGTCTACTTTGCAGTAACATTCTGTTAGAGCCATCTATTTCTAGAAGCTTGAGACAAATAACTTTGAATAAAATCTAGTGTTTGGTGTAAGAGGTGGGTTGGGTTGTTTGTGTCTTGTGGGCGCGGGTTTAATGGTAGGCTTAATATTGTTTATTATTTTCGACGGAATAGGGATGCAAATCGTTGGATAACTTTTGGTGTTCGAGATCTAGATTGATAATCCTGTAAATCTGAAAGATCTTCAGGTACTGCTTGTGCTGCGTTACCAAATTCCCTCTCCATTGTGGCTTTATTACCCAAAACCAAGAATGCACTCCCTTTCACTCCGCGTCGGCCTTTTACCCATACACCATATTCTTGGATTTCTTTCATTGTTCTTTTAACTTTTCGGAAATGTTCAACTCTGTCTAGAGGTAGTAATGCTATATTCTCATCTTCATTTGTATGCCTGTATGCAGGATATGCCTGCAGATCATAGTTGTATCCCATTGTTTCTATTTCGTCTACTATATGACGACTGCCAACAAGCGCGATATAATTATTGCTTGGTCCAAACAGGTGTATATCCAAATAAGTGTTTTTCCAGCAATTTGAGCCAAGATAATAAAGATTGTGATTTTTTGTTAATTTTTTTGCACGCCTGAAAGCCCGGTATGTTTTAGGGGAAAAAAAGCGATTATTGATCATAAGATCAACAAAATTTATATTTTCAGGAGGTCTCAGACCTAGTGTAGCAGAGCAATTTTCTAACACAATATTGTGAATATTGATACTGGTGAGTAATTTTAACAGTAGGATAGCCCCACTTTCTAAAGAGTGGCTCTCTCCAATCCAAAGATTCAATTTCTTACCATGTTTTAAGCGTTTATTAATATGAGCAACAAACTTATGACGACTTATCGTGCCAATTTCATTATTTCCTGTCGGATCGATATATTTAAGCGGATTATTCCCCACATAAACATACAAATTCAAGCCATCAACCGCACTGCTGAATCAGGGCTTATCCATCTTGCCAACCAAGGGGCTAGATACCTAGCACCGTAGTAGGACAAACCACTACTGTCGTCTCTTTCTTTGCCTGTGTAACGGTAGCGTTTTTGTTGCACTTGAGCTTTATCTTTGCCAGCAATGATGGCAGTGCCACCATAGGGGTAGTAGTGTTCGTAACTGAGGGTTTGGGCTTTGTCATTCAACTCTAGGGTGTTGGATTGCAGGTGGCTGGCGAGTTGGTAGCGAGTTTGGTTAGGGCTTTGTGTGTTGTCTTTACTGCTTTCACTCAGAATGTGGGTGCCGATGTGCAAGGTATTGCTTTGTTGTTTTGCTTCGTTGGTTGAGGTGTTTAGCGAAGGTAGGTAGTTTCTTTGGCTTTGTGCTTGATTGTTAGATTCAACCACAGTACGAACTCGCTTGCCTTGGTAATCATAGACATAGTACTCTGTAGTGTTGCTTTTATCTGCTTTAGTGAGTTGGTTAAGGGTGTTGTTGTAGTGCCAATGTAGGGTGCCAATGTTGTCAAGGGTTAATAGGTTGCCATTGGTATCAAAGTCGCTGGAGGATTGTTGGGTTTCAGTGCCACGGTTGTTGTTTGGATGGATGGTGAGGGTTTGTTGCCACGCACCGCTGTTTGCTTGGTGTGAAAGGCGGGTTAGGTTGTCACCTGTGTCGTAGGTGTAGGCTTGGTGGTAGGATCCTAGTAAATTCATAAGATAACACAGTGTGTGTTTTGTGGTGTCGGAGGTACAGGCACAGGTGCAGATAGGTTGGATAACTTCATTGGTATCTTCTCTATTATATCGCCAAATGCCTCTCTCATAATATCTTCTGGGCCATGGGCTAAAAAAGTACCTCCTTTTGAACCTTGCTTTCCTTCAACCCACACACCAAAATTGGGCGTCATAGAATCTCTATAAGTATCAAAATATTCGATATTTTCATCAATAATACTTTTGGGTGTTACAGCGATACTTGAACCTGCGCCCATATGCTTAAAAGCAGGAAATGCTTTTGGATTTTCGTCTTCCACCCGCTTTATATTTGTTAGCGTATGGGCTGCACCAAGTACAATGAGTGAACTTCCTTTGAAACTTCCCATTTTTCGCATTCTTTCATACTCTTCTTTATCACGCCAATAATCTCTACCAATAAAATTAGAGTTAAGGGTCGCCGCTAGCATCATTACATTCATTCTTGAATCCACTAATTCTGTAATTTCTTCAAGTGTTAAGTCTGAAAATTCATCTTGCATTGCCTTTTGTATTCCCTTTAACCCATATCTAATGCGGATAATTTTTGGATTTTTTTCAGGTCTTGCGTCTACCTTAACATTAACTGCTTCTATTATAAAATTTTGAAATTTGATGTCGGTGTTTAAGTTTATTGCTAAATAATTTCCTTGTGGCGTATCGTGGCTTTCTCCAACCCAAATATTCAAATCTCTTTGATTTTTTTTATAAGTGTTAACGCCATTCACAAACCTATTCCAAGAGATAAGCGGAAAATGCCCCGTCGGATCCCTATATTTAAGGGGATTATTGCCCACATAAACATACAAATTCAAGCCATCAACCATCCCTGCTGAATCGGGACTTATCCATCTTGCCAGCCAAGAGACTAGGTACCTAGCACCGTAGTAGGACAAGCCACTACTGTCGTCTCTTTCTTTACCTGTGTAGCGGTAGCGTTTTTGTTGCACTTGGGTTTTGTCTTTGCCAGCGATGATGGCAGTGCCACCATAGGGATAGTAGTGTTCGTAGCTGAGAGTTTGGGCTTTGTCGTCCAACTCTAGGGTGTTGGATTGTAGGTGGCCGGTGAGTTGGTAGTGAATTTGGCTAGAGTTTTGTGTGTTGTCTTTGTTGCTTTCACTCAGAATGTGGGTGCCGATGTGCAGGGTATTGCTTTGTTGTTTTGCTTGGTTAGTTGAGATGTCTAGTAAAGGTAGGTGGTCTCTTTGATTTTGCACTTTGTGGTCAGATTCAACCACAGTGCGGACTCGATTTCCTTGGTAATCATAGACATAGTACTGTGTGGTGTTGCTTTTGTCTGCTTTGGTAAGTTGGTTAAGCGTGTTGTTGTAGTGCCATTTTAAAATGCCAATGTTGTCAAGGGTTAGTAAGTTGCCATTGGCATCAAAGTCGGTGGTGGATTGTTGGGTTTCAGTGCCACGGTTGTTGTTTGGGTGGATGGCGAGGGTTTGTTGCCATGTGCCACTGTTTGCTTGGTGTGAGAGGCTGGTTAGGTTGTTGCCTGTGTCGTAGGTGTAGATTTGGTGGTAGGGTTCTAGTAAATTCATAAGATAACACAGCGTTTTTTTTTGGCGTCGGATGTACAGGTTCAGGAGCAGATAGGCTGGCTAACTTCATTGGCATTTTCTTTATTATGTTACCAAATATCTCTCATAATATCTTCTGATTCATGAACTAAAAAAGTACCTTTTTCCGAATCTTGCATGCCCTTAATCCACACACCAAAATCAGGTGCCATGGATTTTCTACGAGTATCGAAATAAGCGCCATTTTTATCAATGACACTGTTGGGTGTTACAGCGATACTTGAATCTGTACTCATATGCTTAAAAGCAGGGTATGCTTTTGGATTGTCGGATTCCGTTAGTTTTATATTTACTAGGTATGGGCTGTACCAAGCACAATGAGCGAACTTCCTTTGAAACTTCCCTTTTTTTTTGCATTCTTTCGTATTCTTCTTTGTCACTCCAATCACATCTACCAATATAATCGGTGTTGAGGATTGTCGCTAGCATCAGCACATTTGTTTTTGAATTTGCTAATTTTGTATGTTCTTCAGGTGTTAAATGTGGAAATTTTCGTTGCATTCTCTTTTGCATTCGCCAATCTTTACTCCTGATAATTTCTGGATTTTTTTCAGGTCTTGAGTCTACCTTGGCATTAACCGCTTCTAGTATAAGATTTTGAAATTGCTTGAGTTTATTGCTAAATAATTTCCTTGTGGTGTATCGTGGCTTTATCCAATCCAAATATTCAAATCTCTTTGATTTGTCTTATAAGCATTAACATTGCCCACAAACCTATCTCAATATATAAGCGGAAAATGCCCTATCGAATCCCTATATTTAAGCGGATTATTCCCCACATAAACATACAAATTCAAGCCATAAGCCGCTCCTGCTGAATCGGGACTTGTCCATCTTGCCAGCCAAGGGGCTAGGTACCTAGCACCGTAGTAGGGCAAGCCACTACTGTCGTCTCCTTCTTTGCCTGTGTAGCGGTAGCTTGGGTTTTGTCTTTGCTAGCGAATGATGGCAGTGCCACCATAGGGGTAGTAGTGTTCGTAACTGAGAGTTTGGGTTTTATCGTCCAATTCCAAGATATTGGATTGTAGGTGACTGATAAGTTGGTAGTGGGTTTGGCTGGGGTTTTGTGTGTTGTCTTTGTTGCTTTCGCGCAGTATGTGGATAGGGCGCTGGTTTGTTGCTATGTGCTGCTATGTGCTTGGTGTGAGAGGTGGGTTAGGTTGTTGCCTGTATCGTGGGTATAGGTTTGGTGGTAGAATTCTAGTAAATTCATGAGATGACACAGCATTGTTCTTGTGCAGATAGATTGACTAACTTTAGTGGTATTTTCCTAATTATATTACCAAACGCCTCTCTCATAATGCCTTCTGGGCCATGAGCTAAAAAAGTACCTCCTTTCGAACCTTGCTTTCCTTCAATCCACACACCAAAATCAGGTGTCATAGAATCTCTATAAGTATCGAAATAGGCGCCCGCTTCATCAATGATACTTTTAGGTGTTACAGCGATACTTGAATTTTCACTCATACGTTTAAAAGCAGGGTATGCTTTTTTGTTTTCCCCCTCTGGCCTTGTATCTGTTAGCGTATGGGCTGCACCGACCAAGAAAAGCGAACTTCCTTTAAAACTCCCTATTCTTCGCATTCTTTCGTATTCTTCTGTATCACACCAATTATCTCTACCAATAAAATTAGAATTAAGGGTTGTCGCTAGCATCATTACATTTGTTGTTGAATCCATTAATTCTGTAATTTCTGCAGGTGTTAAGTGTGGATATAGCTTTCGTATTTTCTTTCTTTCTTTCTTTGAGCCATATTTAGCACGGATAGTTTTTGGGTTTTTTTCAGGTCTTTTGTATGCATCGACAACAACCGATTCTTTTATAAAATTTTGAAATTTAATTTCAGCGTTTAAGTTTATTGTTAAATAATTCCCTTGGGATGTGGAGTGGCTCTCTCCAACCCAAATATCTAACTCTCTTTGCTTTGCTTTATAGGCATTAATGCTTCTCACAAACTTATCCCAAGATATAGTCGGAAAATGCCCTGTCGGATCCCTATATTTAAGTGGATTATTGTCCACATAAACATACAAATTCAAGCCATCAACCGCCCCTGCTGAATCTGGGCTTATCCACCTCGTTAGCCAAGGAGCTAGGTACCTAGCACCGTAGTAGGACAAACCACTACTGTCGTCTCTTTCTTTGCCTGTGTAGCGGTAGCGTTTTTGTTGTACTTCGGTTTTGTCTTTGCCAGCGATGAGGGTAGTGCCCCCATAGGGGTAGTAATGTTCATAGCTGAGGATTTGGGCTTTGTCATCCAACTCTAGGGTGTTGGATTGTAGGTGGCTGGTGAGTTGGTAGTGGGTTTGGCTAGAGTTTTGTGTGTTGTCTTTGTTGCTTTCACTCAGAATGTGGGCGCCGATGTGCAGAGTACTACTTTGTTGTTTTGCCTCGTTGGTTGAGATGTCTAGTGAAGGCAGGTAGTCTCTTTGGCTTTGTGCTTGGTTGTTAGATTCAATCACAGTGCGGACTCGATTGCCTTGGTAGTCATAGATATAGTACTCTGTAGTGTTACTTTTGTTTGTTTTGGTGAGTTGGTTAAGGGTGTTGTTGTAATGCCAATCTAAGTTGCCAATATTGTCTAAATTTAATAAATTACCGTTAGCGTCAAAGTTATTTTGGTTGTTATTTTCAGTACCACGGTTGTTGTTTGGGTGGATGATGAGAGTTTGTTGCCAAGTGCTACTGTTTGCTTGGTGAGATAGGTTGCTTAGGTTGCTGCCTGTGTCGTAGGTGTAGGTTTGGTGGTAAAGCTCAATGCTACTCATTCTCTTTAGGGTCTGGCAAAGGCATATAAATGCTTTGTTTAAATCCCGATACATGAGTATCTTTTTTAATACCTGTGTGCTGATAACCTGTAGAAGATTTTAATCGATACAGTGAATCATAAGTATAAGCGCTTTTACAGTCTAAATCTTTGGCTTCGGGGAGAAGTAATTTGATAGTATTATCGGTCAAATAACTTAAATTCCCTTCTGGGTCCCAGACATGTAGCAAGTCTTGTAGTAGTTTTCCTGACTTATTTTTGCTTTGTATTTTAATGACTCGATGGGTGGTTTTTTCAAAATAATGCTCAACAACAACATCGTTGCCATAATGTATTTTTTCCTCTTGCCCTTGAGCGTTGTAATCAAGTGATTTAATGTGTGCTATTTGAGTTTTGTCGCTAAATGTTGTGGTTAAACCAATGGGTTGCAACACCAAATTGTAGTGGTACTTTTGTTGTGTGCCATCGGCAGTTTGCAACAATGTTATTTTATTGACAGCGTTAAATTGCCAAGTGGTTTGGTAGTGTGTATCTTCTAATATTGGGTTTTTTCTCCAGTCAGGTTGTTGTTTGTAATCAACTAAAAAGGTTTTCCTTTGGTTGAGTAAATTGTTAGTAATATTGTAAATTAAGTTTTCCGTTTTGCCTGAGGCATCTTCAATAATGACGGTTTTGCCGTTTAAATTATTAATTGATGCATCAGTTACAAAATCACCGTAATGAAACTGATGCACTCTGTTGTCCATTTTTAACTTGCCTTCTTCTCCTGAAACATACTGATAGATATGTCTACCTTGGTTGTCGTATGTTGTAGATATACAAAAACCACGACTGTCCCATTTTTTCAACAACAAGCCTCGGATGTCAAAAAAACTAATGTGCGTGCCACTGTCTACATTGTCCCATATCATAACAGAGGTTTTGTCATGACCCATACTATAAGTGGTTTGAATATTTTGTATGGGTGGATTAAGTGCTCCTAATCGTGGGTCGGCTTGAGCAATAACTCTGCCTTGAAAATCAATGGTTGTGGTGGTTGCCAAGTATTGTGGCTTTGTTTCTTTGGCATCCAATAGTATTGATAAATGCAAGAACACATGCCCTTGTGAATCTAATAATTTGTATGCTGGCGTTTGGTAAAAAATCTCGGAATTTTTTAATGCCAATTTCTCATCAGCCGTGGCAGGGATTTTTCCAGATATAACGCCTTTATAATAAGGGCTGTCTTTAATGGTATCACATCGGTCATAATTCGATTCGTACCATGCACTCCACTGAGTTTTTGAAATAAAACCTTTGGAGGTTTGTGTTTGATATAACCTGCCAAGTGGGTCGTAATACTTTAAACCAGGTGGCTGAATGTCAACGGGAAGATTGGCGTTATAATCAGGGGTATCAGTATAATAACTTTCATAAAATTTAACCTTTTTACCTTTGTTGTTGTAAGCGGATCTGCCTGCACAAATATAAGTTATTTTGTCATTGTATTGTGTTTGCATTTTGACCTCTAATGCACGACCCAAACCATCAAAATAAGTTATTTTAATAGGGTATTGTGTTTTGTTCTCTGCCCCTTGGTGATGCACAAAAGTATCGCGCTTAACAAAAACATCGTTCACAGGTTGTTTATTATGTAACCAGGCAAAGTCATCATAAAAAATATAGCTACCTATAGACTGAATATATTTATCAGGCTGTTTTATAATATCTGTCAAAGTAGGTTGAGAGATATTTTTGTAATGACTAATGTCTTCGTTGCCTTCTGCTTGCTTATTGGTTTGACCATGCATTGATTCAATATAAACACGCCCTAGTGGATCATAGCCCACCTCGTGAGTATTGTTATTAATATCAATTAGTTGCCAAGGCTTTAATGCTTGGTAGTCAATTTTCCCCACCGTTGATTGTTGCACCGTTTTATCTGAAAATCCGTCTTTCAATGTGTCTGTTGTTTTGATGACAAATAAACTTTGTGGATCGTATTGAAATTGAATATCCTTCCCAAACACATTGGTCACGCTACTAATCAGTTGAAATGTTGCTTGATAATGCACCACATCGCTTTGTGTCCAGTAGAGTTTATCTTTCAAAAGATAGCCGGCATTTTTTAAATCATCGGCACTGAGTTTGTCTTGGTAGGCTTTGGTAATGAGCTCAGGTGTATAAGCGCTGGATTCGTGATGGTGCGGTAAAAGTGGCAAACTTGCTTGACGGTAGGGCAATACATTTTTTTGTTGTTTGTCCCAATAAAACTGATTGGCGCTATTAAGCATACGCGCTTGAATTTTATCTTTTGTAAACGATGCATCGTAAGCAATTATGTTCTTTAAGGCAGTATCAGCGATACTTGATAAATCCGCTTTAGTAAAACAGTGATCCTTTTTTTTAAAGTCGGGTTTTTGGGCGCCGTGTAGTTCATAACTTGTGGTGTTAATTGGCACACTGAGTAAAAACAAGTTTGCATCGTCTTGGTTGAAATAAGTTTGCTGATTGAGCGCTATTTTAAGTTGTTGTTGTTGTGGATATAATTTATTGATCACATCAGTATTGTTGTTGTTTCTACGCCCATAAACAACATTGCACGACAATAAAGGATGCCCATATTTATCTAATTTTAGAAGTGCTTGATAGGCTATTCTTGGATCTGATGCATTTCTTTCATAGTGATAACTCAGAGTTTCGTTGTCACTGACTAAAAAAGAAGCAGATCCATGCCATGCATCCTTGGTTGTATCAGCCCGATATAATAATGATAATTGGTAATTATGCTCACTTACTTCATAGGGCTGATCGGATTGCTTAGTTTTGTCTAAAGCATACACTTCACTTCTCAGTAAATGCCCTTGAAATGCTTGATAAGCCTCTCGCAATGTCTTATTATCGCTAATGGAAAAATGAAAACTATTGCCAGGCAAGTGATAAGCACGGGTATCTTTTTGATAAAACTCAGTTGCCAAATGTTGGTAGAAACTATTGTCTGTATCCACAACACCAGAAAAATACCATTGCCTAGTGTAAGCCGTGGGTTGATCAAGTGTGTTGCTGGGCAAACTGGTTTGTTCATCGTCCCAAAATTCGATGTAAGCAAAGCCTCTAAATTTTCTTGCATAGGAATCATAATAACCCTCATGGTAAGCGTGGCGTACAGTTGAGCTTGATCCTGTTAAATTATCTATTACTTGAATTTTATCAACCACTTGTATTGGAAAGGGCACATTGGTTTTCCATGGTTTTTTTTGTACTTGATCAGCGAGAAAGAACGCAACTGAAGAACAATGTGATATTTTATATTCTCCGCCATAGCCATTACTACTGTGGCATAGTAAATGTGGCTTTCCATTGGTGGCAAAATCATACCAAACAGGGTCAAACCCTGGTGTTGACAATACAAAGCCCAAGCTACCCGCTCCCTTAATATCGCTAATCCAAACTTTAGAGTGATTGTTATAAGGAATTTTGAGCGCTATGGTAATAGGGGCAGAAAATCCATTGCCCGACTGATTAAGGAAAATATAAAAATTATCGGCATTAAAGTAAAGAATATCAGTTGCACCAGAGCCATCAGTATCAACCAAGTACAATCGACTTGAATCAAAATCTTTAAAGTTAGGTGCATTGTCAAACACGACTTTTTCGGAGAATCGCCCCCAACCTAAAGAAGCCCAACTTTCCACACTTTTGTTGGTAATTCTAATGCGATGAATTCTACCATCGCCAAATAAATCACCAAAACCTATCCAGTGTTTTGCATCGTGACTAAGGAAAGGAACATTACTGCTGTTTTTAAGCCGATAAGGCTTGGCAAAGCCTTTTTCATCCAAACCTATATAAACAATAATAGTGTCTTGATGGATTTGAATCAAACCACTTTGTCCATTTCCATTAATATCAATATGCTCATTGGCACCTACTTGATTAACAAATTCTGCACTATATTGTGCAAAATTTTGATACGGGGAAAAATGCCCATTATCCGATTGTAAAAAGAAGCCACCGTAAAGTGCATTACCATACACAAAGTCTAATTTACCATCATGGTTTAAATCGGCAAAACTTTCTGTGCGTATATCACGATGAAAACTTGGGATATTAATGGGTGTAAATTTTTTATATTTACCGTCACCTAATGGTTGGGCATATAAAAAATTACCCTCATCTTTGTAAACAACACCAGGAATCCCGTTACCTTTTAAATCAATAAATTCAAAATTATGACCCCCCTCCAGCATACTCAAATGGTTGGGCAATGCTATATCCTTGTAGTCATTCACACTAAAATTATGCTCAACATAATCAAAAGTGGTGGCTGGCAACTTTTGTGTTTGATAGGCGTTATTTTCTTTTCTATAGCCTGTTTGATAGTAGGAAACTAATTGACTAAAACCTGCCAGTTTTTCTGTTTGATAAGTAAAGCTATAACTGTGATTCAAAAAAGGCTGCCCTTCATTTTCTGTTGGAAATTGATGATAAATTAAGATGTTTTGACACAAGCGGTAACAGCGCCTTTCAAAGCCAGCTGAATAATGAGAAAAAGGATCGGATCTTAGCGTCCATTTTTTAGGGGCACTTTCTGGGTGGGACAAATCATATTCACCATAATCAAATACCACTTTATAGGTGTAAGAATCTTCTTTGGCAGATGTTTCACGCCAGTTGCCATACTCAATACTAGCAGGGTAGACATTGGCACCAACGACTCTATTTTTTTCGCTGGGTAAGGTTTTGTCGACGCCAACACTGTCCTCTCGCTTGTAATGATAAAGAATATTGTTGCCTTTTGCATCTCGGCTACTGCTAATATTCCACTGTAAAATCCTTTGTTTGGCGTTGGGATCAACTATTTTGTCATTATCGTCTTTACCATAAATATGCACTGTACCCGTATGGTCTGTTATTTCCCAATACGAACTAGGGTCAGTGGTTAACAGTTGTTTAATTTTAGAGAAGCCCGATTCAATCCTTGGCATATAGGAAATGACAAGGGTTTTATCAACCGTTTCCCGTTTGATTTCCAATAATTCACCCAGTTCACTAGCAGTAAAAGTATCGTCATCATCATAATTAGGTACTCCATAGTCTAGGTTTCTGGTGATATGGGGCAGGGTTAGATTAAAACCCAACCCGAATACTTCCATACCCGATCCTGAGTTATAGGACAAATGTAGTGATGGTTTTACACCTCTTGCATTTGGCATTCCCAATGGAATGCCAAACGAGCCTTCGCCTTGATTACCTACTTCGTAGCTGCCTGTTCTTGTACTGAAAGATCCACCGCTTTTGGGGATGGATAATTTTGGCATGGTTATTGGCTTCATTTTATATGGTCGGCTTCCCACAACACAGTGCCATCAATTCAATTTTTATTAACTTCTTTGGGTCAAGAAAGCCATTTTTAAGCATTTTCTTAAAATCTTTATCTATATTCATGGCAGTCAAATCAAATGATAATGTCCAATTTGTGTCAATGGTATCTTGGGTGCTATTTTTCTCTAAGCCTAATTGAGTTGCCCAGCCAATACCAATCACAGTACTAGTTGAAACCTTTTTACTGCTTTTTGAGCACCAATATTGATCAAATACATCTTCACTATCGCCATCTGACACCTGGTTGGTTATATTGACGGGAAACTCTTGATTGTTAACATTTAGCGACAATATTAGAGTCTTTGTGGGAATAGTGATATCGGAACTAGTGGTAATCTTAAAAATAACGGAATCCAAGCTTACAGAATTAAAATACTTTAATTCTCTAGCGTTAAAATCAAATTTAAGTTGTTGCTTTTTGACATCAGAATGATCTTGCATAAAAGCTTGCCAATTACTAGAAAAACTTTGAACTAAATTATAATAAAGTGCAGTTGGATAATCAGCACTATTTGCTAATGCATCATTTACTTCATTAGCAAAATTCCTACCACCGTCCATTGCAGTATAGCGAATATTGATAATAACATCTGAAATACTGCTGTAATCAATTTTATTATTTTTTGGCGGCATGGATAGGCTCCATGTTGAGACTGCTCCCGTATTTTCAAAAGGTAGATACAATTCATCTTTAAAGTCAAGCTGGAACAAACCTGAGTCTTCAATGCCACGAGAAATAGCGATTTTTTGATTACCACGCCAATCTTGACGAATGCTTTTTGGCATTGGTTTTGATTTGGTGGGTTGCCCTAATAAATATTTAACCGCATTAATATCGGCATCTAATACCACGGAATTATGTAATTGCGATAAGATTGCATGGATATTTTGATAAGGACCAATAATGGCAGGAATACTAATAGAAATGCTTTTAATTTGACGCTGATAGTGCCCTGGAAAATCGTAATCAAATGATCTTTCAGTCAAAACAAAGGTGCAGTCTCCTTTGTTTTTAAAATTAATTAATGCTTGTGGTGCAAAAGCACTTAAAGAAATAGTTTTTTCTATTTCTAGCTTTCTATTGCTTAAATAAGTTTTATAAGATTGCTCCATTGATGTCAAGCTACTAAGTAAACTTTCCCCTGCTAATAACCCCCTATGTGCAGAATCCCAATAAATGATATTAATGAATTCCTGTTCATTATTTAATTCAAATTGATATGCTTTTTGTGCCAATACAGCGGTTTCTAATGCCAATTGATATTGCTGATGATACAAAGCAGCAATTCGACCTGATAGCCATTGATAAAGCGCTTCGTTAGTGAATTTATGTTGTAAATAATCAGCAATGGCTTTATTTTGTTGAATTTGTGTTGTGTGATTAATTAAATCTTGTTGGGCTGTTTTAATTCTAACCTCACTCGCTGAAATTTGACTTTGTATTTCTTCTGCTTGATCTTTTGCTTGTGTTGAGGAAAACACCCATTCTTGCTTGCGTCTATCATAACTACCATTTGTTAGTAGTCTTTGTGATCTATAACTAGCGTAGTTTGAGATACCCTGTAATCCTGTAGCAATAGCTGATACTGTCCCGCCCAGTTGAACACCGCCATAAGTCAAGGCAAAAGGAGATCCGTTCTGGGGGACGCCATAAGCAATTGAGGCGGCAACAGAAGCGACAGAAGATGCGATAGAAAACCCTAAGCCAACATCTTCCAGTGTTTGGGCTTCTGATTCATAATGAGAAATATTTTCAACAATTAACCTGTCATAATACTGTTTTTTATCATAGGTAGATTTCAAACTGCTGTTCAATCCATCTAAAACATTTTGTTCTTGTTCAATGCTGTCTTGTTTTAGGATGCTAATTAAATTTAATGCCACCCCTTCTTGAGTGGTGTGCAATAAAGATAGATTTTCTGCATCGCATTTTTCTAAATTACCCTCCAATAATCTACCCATTGAAATCACATTATCAATACACTGCCTAGCCAATTGCACAATAGATGCAAAACGGTAAATAGGGACATCACCTTGATGTGGGCTAGCATTCAAGGTGTTCCCTCCTGATGCTACAGCCCTAATTAAGTCTAGTGGATTGATGGGCGGTGCAAACAAGGCTAATTGCTGAAAATTACCCTCAATATCTAAACTGTTGTGGATCTTACGCAAACGGTCTGCAATTGTATCCCAGCGCGCTATTAATTGACTATTTTCTGGGATGCAAAAGTAACTGTTTAAATCGTTAAACGGCTGGTGTATTGCTTTCACTGTTGGCGTATTTTTAAAGCTAAATTGGTTTTCCATATCAACCAAAAACTCTGGAATGGGGTTTTTCCTGTATTTATTTAATATATCTGTAAAACTAGCGGATGTTTGCTGATGTTTAGCACCTAAATCCTTTGGTTTGGCGCCCAGTAAGTCGTCAGCATATAGATACAACATAGTTGCCTCATTAATCGATTCACGCGTATCAATGGTAAATAAACTGTCACCCCACTGAATCAAAATATCAACATATAACATTAACACATATTTTTCAAATGCACCAATTCTAAGTCGTGCAATAGCAAAAGGATCAAAAGGGTCATCTTCATACTGCTGGATGGCAGGGTTTCCATCGGTTAACAATTGCTTAATAGTTTGCAATGTGTGATTGCGAAAAGGTTGGAAATTCCAATAATGGTTAACTGGACTAAGTAAAAGATAATTGCTTAATATGTCTCTTATCATTAGCGTTTGCGCTTTACTTAACTTTAAAAAACTTAAGTCTTCATTGCCTTTGTAATTTTTATTAACATCACCATTTTTGTCAATATAAGGTTTGTCATCTAAGTTGGTATTTTGCAATGTCTTAAAGATAGTAGCTGACACAACTTCATTAATTTTTTTTGGTGCCTTATCGTGAAAGGTTGTTGGGGTTATGTGCTTGCGTTTTTTAGAAGGATTGAAAATATGCCCAAGCCAATCAATCGCCTCTTCAAATTTATTTTGATTACTTAGATTTTTAGCGATTAGAATAGGGGCATGGAAAAATAATTCCCAATAATACTGGGCGTAAGGTCCTTGCGCAAAATCAATTTGATCGTTTTTTAGGATACTAGGTAATTTAGCGCCTTTAGGAGGAATTAGGTCGGTGATTGTATTACCTTCAGTCATTGGAATTTGTTGATTTTCTAATGATAACACCTGATCAATGTTAGTCGTAGTAAATATTTTTTGTAGTTGTTTAAAGGCAGGTGTACCCATGCGAATAATATCATAATCTATCTCTCCGCAATCGTTTAGACTGTATTTAGTATTAGTTAATTCTGAAGGATAAGGAGTATTTTGAATATCAATTTTTGCATTGCAATTTATAATTTGAGCAAATATATTTTCAAACTCTCTGTCTGTTAGTTGAGCATTTTTGATCGCGCCAACAGATGCTAGATAAGTTTTAAATACTTGGAAACCTTGGTCAGCAACCATTGGATAACTAAGACAAAAATTGCCATCTATGAAATTTTTGACCCTTAAGGCTTGATAAACAGCATCAGATATCTTGTTTCTCTCAGCTATGTTTTTTCTATCTACCAAAGATTCAGCGAAAAAATTAGTACGAATATAAGGAGCGGAACACATAATGTTAAATATTTTTTGAACCGTTCCAAGATCCACTGTCAATTTTAGCTTGGTAGCGATATAGTCGCGTAAACCTTTCCAGGCATTAACTTTCATATCTTGTACGAATTTATCTGTATTTGCAAAGCCATAAGTTATACTGCCTAAAAGGGAATGAAAAGCCTTCTTAAAGCCACCAGAGCCATTAACAAAGGGCGTTACAATATAATTATCTACAACAAAAGCCGAAAACATTTTTCTTGCTACGCTGCCAGATATGGGTGACCCCTGTATCACAAAACTGCTGTCAACCAATAAAGGTGTGTTATAAGACAGATTGGGGGAAATAATGCTAGATTGTTTTATTTTTTTTGATTGTAGGTTTAAAAGCCAAGAACTTGATTTATTCTTATGCAAAAAAGCGCCCGATTTATTTTTTATAGAAAATTGCCTACTCTGTTTGACATCAATATTAGCGAATAACATTAGTGCCTTGTTATTTACCCCTGTCATTAGTAATTTATCAACAATATCAAGCATTTCTGGAGATGGGGCGCTACCAATTATAGCTGATATTTGTGCGATTTTTTTGTCCTTGCTCGTCAAAAGGGAGTATTTTGCCGTTGCATAATAACTGTTTCCTGCTTGTTCTATGCAACCCTCCTTAGTTGCACTATCAATAAACTGCTTAAAGCTCATTTTTATGGATGGTAAAATATTTATTATGTTATAAGGTTCTAATACTATAAGTTGTGTATTTTGTGCGTCATTGCCAAACTGAAGATTGCTATATATATTGCCCGTTAAATTAGCATATAGTGAATCATTATAAGTGTTGTCGACAATAACAAATCTTTTATCCTTATTTAAAAAATATGATACGGAAAGGGAGTTAGAAGCACAAGCTCCAACCTTTACATCTGTCTTCTCCAAGTATTGATTAAATACCCTAATGCCAATATAAGGAATGGCTATGTTAGCAACGTAGTCTCCACTGTTATAACTGGAAAACTTTGTTAACAGTTCAAATAAGTGTGTTTCAAACTCCTCTAAAACCCCTATAGTTTCTGGTAATAGATTAATCTTCGCAATGTCCGACCTTGATGGCTTATTGATAAATGGGCCGTAATACACAGCAATATCATCATCAATGCAACTTACATAAACGGTATTCCAATCGTCAGAATCCATATCTGAAAATAAACCTGCAAACAACCGATAGCTGCTATCGGCATTCTCATACTGATTAACGCCAATGAAATTTTTGTCGTTAACATAAACAACTTCTTCGGCTATTAATGTTTGGGCTATCTCCCAAGACTTGTCCTCTTTAAGGAAAGAATACTTAACTGTGGCTTTGTAAACATCTAAATCATTGGTGTTAACTTCGCCTGATCCATCTGACTTGCTACTTTTTGATGAAACGGTAGAAGAGTTAATTTTTTTAATTTCTACCCAAAACAACATCAACTTGCCAGAATAATAAATAGGCGTAACGCTCTTGCTGTTGTTAATGCTGATATCCGTATCAATCCACAGAGACCAAATACCGTTACTCTGAAAATCAAAATCATCATTCAGTTCGTAAGTATAAGTGCAATAATAATATTTTGGCGGATGCGTTTTACTAACCGCAAAGAAATAATAAACTGCTTGCTTGTCATTTTCAGTGTAATAACTAGAGAAATAATTCAAATCTACAAGTTGCTCAAAATCCTTAAAATATTTTTTAAACGCTGCTTCTACAGATTCTGCAGTAATGCCACTTTGTAACAAAGTTTGAGAAAAGTCTTGAAATGCCTTGGATTGGTTTTTCCTTAAAGTAGGCTCCAAATAATTTTCTGGATAGAGGTAAATTTCCCTATTAGCTTCCCAAATACGATAATTGCTAATCCATTGCCACCATGCTTCTTCTATCTCAATCTTATCAATGTGTTGTTCAATACTAAGTTTGACTCGTTGTAAATAAAGCTGAGAAGCGTTAATCGCTTCTTTGATGTAGGAAGTGCTAATTTTTGCTGAAACATTAACATCTGTAAGTAAAAATTCAGACAAATTCCCCAGAGAGTTTATATCGGGATAAGTTTTTGCCAAAGTCCAAATAGCAACTGTTGCTGTAACATCGCGCTTCTCCTCTAGCACACTCTCCGATATGATTTGTGTTGCCACTTGAAAGTTACTGGGCGTATAACATGACTTTAACTGTGTAAGTAGTAAACTTTCTGCCCCTGACATGTCTGGACTAGTGCCTGTGGTTTTGTCAGATAAGGAAAACAGCATATTTACATTGTTTCCAAGACTACTGGTTAAAGAAAAGATGCTGTCCACTAAAGATAAAAAAGCCGCAACAGATTCCCCTTTGTAGCGTGCTAACACTGCTTGAACTTGATCGTTATCCCAGTTGGTTATATGGTGCAGTATTTTGTCTGCATCTTTTGATTTTTCACATTTTTTCTCTATATAATCAATAAAATTATTGTCGGTATCATTAAATTTGTTTTGCAAATCTCTAAAGGCAACCAATCCCTGTAATTGCGTTAGATTTATGCTTATTTGTGTAATTTGAGTTGCTGGAAATGTGATAAAACCATACGCTATTGGGTATTGAGCGATACTAGACAGTAATTCAGCATTATTAAACTGCAAAAGCTTGTTAAGTGTTAGAAGGCGTGAAAAATTAATGATTAGTGTTTGAACAGTGATAATATCATCAGTGGTCAAAAAAGCAACTATCCATTGTTTAGAGCCACTCGTATGGGTATTCATATCAAACAACGCCTTCATTGTTTCTTGGGTGGTATTTAAAAAACCAGCCACACTATTGATAAGCTTGGTTGTTGTTGCATCGGTTGGGTTTTTGTCTTTATCCAATGACAATACAATTAATTTTTTAACAGAAATAAACCATTTAGGTAAATCTTTTTGATGAAACCCTAAATCAACATAACGACTAATGCTGGCATTGATAATATAATCCACCTTAAAGGCATTAGTGTTATGTTTTTGCATCCATAATGCAGCATTGACTAATGCTATTAAATCATCAATTGGATTCTTATGAGTATCTATGCCTGCTTGGGGTTTGTTTAGAATTTGAGCAATAACAACAAACTCAGGAATGCTAATATTTAGCCATATTGCAATAGAGCTATAAGAATACAATAACGATAAATTTTCAACACTCAATGGTAGCTGTTGTGTAGAAATATTAAGTATTTTTAAAGTGTATGTACCTAATGTTAATAAATCCGCTTTCCCTAAGCCAAATTGGTTTAGGATATTAATTACTGGCAAGGGTATTTCTTTTTCAGATAAGTCCCAAGTTTGTACTGTGTCCTTATAAAAAAGAGGATTACCCGCATAGGAAGGGTGGTAGGGACTGTTGTTATTCGCACTATTAAAGATAACATCAAAAGGTGCTGCAGATACAGCATCAGCACCAACGCCGTAAGTTTTGATAATTCCTAAGCTGTTTAATATATTGGCAACAGGCTGTTGCAATAAATCAGCTAATTGGTAAATTTTACCAACCGTCGCTAAATCATCGCCACACAAAGCGTCAATACGATTTTGTTGTGTGCCACTATCATAAGGCGCTAGACCGCTCATTAAGAATTCTGCCACATTCAACAGCCAGTCCGTATCCTGAAATGAAAGCCTTATGTAGCGAGAAAAGCGAATAAAACGCCCAATCATATCAAGATTATCAACAATAACAGCGCTATCGCCTTCTACATTTAAGTTTTTAATAATATCATCTTTGATATAAAAATAATGTTCGGTAATGGATTCATGTTTGGCAAGATGTTTACAGATGTAAAAATTAACCGCATTTGTTGTTTCCGTATCAACATTCAGATTTTGCTTAAGTAAATCAAGTAATTGACTTGCGTCAATATCTGCTTGCTTGGAAAGAACTGTGGGTGCCTCCATATTTGCTAAAGAAGTTGGATCATCAAGCCCCCATAATTCAGCCTGTGCTTTTGCATCTGTAACTACCGTCATTACTAGCGTGTGTTGATTCGGTGACAATGTCAATATTTCACGATAAAAATATTTCGCATCTACCTGCAATGTTTTGTAAATAGTTAATAAGCTCAATCCGGCTTGTTCAAGCCCAGAATGAACTTGTATTAATGGCAAACAAAAGGGCAGGACGAATGGGTAAGTAGCAGTATCCAGCCAAGCAACATAATTAGATTGCGCATCATGGATAAGGCTTTGTAACAATTCCTCAATTCTTTCGTTGACAATCTTTAATTTCAGAACCTCGGTAGTGGTATTTTCCTGTGTTAATTTAAGTTTTTTTATATCGGGTCTTCTGTCAAAAAAATGTAAGCCTTTAGGAATACTAGAGACATTGGCGTCGCTAATATAAACTTGAGTAATGCGCATTAAATCTAACAAATAAGCAGCTGGGCCAAAAATAGAGCTGAACTCAGAACAGTCATAATAATCTAAATCACCAAATAACATTTCATAACTGGGTAAATCTTCAAAACTGGTAAAAATATCAGGATCTGCAGTAAATGCTTTAGTATTAGAAAATCCACTAGACGGGTGTAAATTCTTCGCATTCGCCATTATATGCATACTCGCAGATCTAATGGTATGAGCAACTTTGTAAGCCTCCTTTAACTGCTCACTATCAGGGAAATCTTGACATAATTGCAAAAACTGCTGAAGGGGCGTTATTGCAATATGATTGGCAGAATCAAAGCCTTTGTTTGCAAAATAAGTTGCTGTTTCGCTAGATACATTTAATCGCATCAATCTTTGATGTTTAGCGAGTTGCTTCCATTCTTCACTGTTGTGAGTAAGATTATGTTTTTTTAAGGTTGCTTTGTCAAATAAGTTGATAGTTTTAATGTTCAATTTTCTCTCCTTTAAGGGGCTTTATGTTATTTATACAGGGGTTTTGTTGCATTTTTCTTTTGAAAAATAATACTAATTGCTTGGCAAGGCATCGAGTAACTTGGCTGAATAAAGTATTTCCACTGTTACATCTGGGTCATCAATTTGACAAGAAACAGCTTCGGCAACAGCATCAATAGTCACTTGAGAGGCTTTTTCATTAAACATAATGTAAAAACCATCCGTATCTCTTTCAGTATAAAAATCACGAATCCGCACATTAGTGACTTTAATTCCATGGTTTGGAGAAGTAATACTTGGATGAATATCACCAGCACAGTGCTCGGTTGATGTGTAAATAACACTCCCATTTTTACGGTAAATAATCGTATAGTCATGCCTCTCAACAGAGAAAACATCCTCTGTTGTATATTTGCCAAATGAAGCTCTTTTGCCTACATCACCTTCATTAACAAAAATTACCCCATTGTCGGCAAGTATAGAAAAATAAGGGCCATAAGTATGCTCATGTGTCGTAAGACCAAATTTCACTTGTCTATCAGTTTGTCCTATACTAAGACTGATACAGCCATCATGCTTCATGTAACTTGATGAATAGAAATAAGCCAAATCCCAACCCGAATCCGGGCCAATAAAAGTAAAAAGTAATGTGTCAACGCCTATAACTGTATAGCCTCTACCTAAGTCAAACTTTGGTATTTTATCTTGATTAATAGTCGCAACAACAGTGTTGTTGTAACTTACCTCTCGGGTTGCTTTATTCAAACTAACGCCTTTAATGCTCTTGATCCCAAACAAACCATCGCTAGGATAATAAGAAGCACACTGTAGCATATCAGTAACCGAGGCACCCCTATCCGCAGAAGTAACACAAAAATGCATATCTTTAGTTGATTTAATGGTTGATACATAAAAAACCATTCCATTTTTCAAATAGGTAATAACATCACCACATCTTTTAACAGAGAATACATCGCTAACTGTAGGATTGTCAAATGAAGGCAAAGATTTCGGAGTATTTCCGCTTTCCCTAATAGATATAACCCCATTATTTGAAAATATGGCGTAGTTAAGAACAGAGAAGTAATGACTTGAGAAGTCAGCAGCAAGACCAAACATCACTTGTTTGTCAGTTTGCCCAAACCTAAGAGAAATATGTCCTTCTTTAAGAGTGCCTGATGAATAAGCTATGCTGTTATACCAGCCATCAGGATTAGAGGTGTTTATTATTTTGTCTTTAGTAATTTCACAACCCAAACTTTGATCAAATGTAGGTGCAGAAGACCCCTCAGCGGCAGGATAATAATTATGTTGTAGCACATCGGTAACCGAAGCACCTCTATCTGCAGAAGTAAAACAAAAATGCATATCTTCAGTGGAATTAATACATGACACATAAAAAGTAACTTCATTTTTAAGGTAGGCAATAGTATTGCCGATTCTTTCAACAGAAAAAACATCGTCAACTGTATATTTGTCAAATAAAGGCAAAGATGGAGTATTTCCGCCTTCCCTAATAGACAGAACCCCATTATTTGAAAATATGCCGTAGTTAAGAACTTCGTAAGAATAAGTTGAGAAAGTATCGGAAAAACCAAACATCACTTGTTTGTCAGTTTGCCCAAACCTAAGGGAAACACGCCCATCTTTAATAACATCTGATGAATGAATATAGCTACTCTGCCAGCCATCAGGATTAGCGATATCTGTTATTGTGTTGTTATTGGTAATTTTACAACCCAAATTGTGGTCAAATACAGGGATGAATATACCTTTTTTTGAGCTAGATGTCTTAAAACGCAAAGCCAAATGATCCAAATCCGGGATGTTCGTAAAAGTAACAAGATTTTGATCAGCTGGAGCTGGCACAACGCCATCAAGTATAGACACAGGTACAGGCATGGTGAGAGTTTTTACACTTTTACTACCTTCGGCATTTACCACACTCAAAGTTACCTCTTGTGCATCGTCCGAAAAACTAACATTAACCGCCTTGGTTACTGCTTCAACACCTTCTTTGGTGGCAACTTCATTAAAAATAATGATCAACCCTTGTTTTGCCATATCTTCAACCGAATTTCCAATGCCAATAACGACGCCGTTATACGATATTTTTCGGGTATCGGTTTGAAAACTAACTTCATTAATTTCTTTGATATTAAAGTGAGTCAGTTTTGGGTGTATTGTATTGAAGATAACATGCAAATTATTATATATCTCACAAGTAATAGACAAATCTTGACATTTTTCAAATAATGTTAAATCATAAGTTTTAGGAATAGATCCCTTAAGTACTGGCGGTGAGTCGTTTTTGGTAGGCATAAATAGCTTGTCCTTGTGTAATAAATGATAAATAGCAGTTTTTAAAAAATATATAATACCACTAAAATATTTTCAAAACTACCTGTATTTTTTCATAAAGTCCAAAAAAAACCTTATTTTCCCAGCTGTTTATTGCTTTATTTCCCTATTTTTAGTCCTCTCCCACTCATTGGGCGTAACAATCCCCTAGACTTCGCATTTGTTTAAAAATATTCATCCCAGTTTTAAGATTGTGACTCATAACAATAAGTTGCGCTCTAGTTTTGTTTCTTTCTAATCCAAGGTATCTTGCCTTGGCTAATCCATGATGTTGTTTGAGTAAGCCAAAAGTGCGTTCAACAATATAGCGAATGGATGATCGCTGTTTATTCTCTTGTTTTTG
>NZ_UEXF01000026.1:28011-44327 GCF_900127505.1 thiotrophic endosymbiont of Bathymodiolus puteoserpentis (Logatchev)
CATCAATAATGTTGATTGAACCTAGAGAAACAATAATACTGTTTTGTTCTAAATGATGATTGATTTGTTCTAGTAGTGCTTCTAGCAAATTTTCAGTATTGAGTAATTGTCTAAAACGCCAAATGGTGGAATGGTCTGGCACTGCTTCGCTTAAACTTAAATCAATGAAGCGTCTGAACATTAAATCTCTAGCAATTTGTTTTTCTAAGGCTTCATCGCTAAGCGCATACCAAGCCTGAAGAATTAGGATTTTAAACATCATTATGGGTGGATAGGCGCTTGCAGCTGTTTTGGAGGTATAAAGATTTGATAGTGTTTGTTCTATCTCGCCCCAGTTAATGATGTTATGCACATCGTCTAGTTCTGATAGAGATTTATGTTCAATAACAAGAGAATCTGCAAATGAATTTTGTTGGGTGTTTTTCCAAGACATTTTGGGTGTTTTATGGTTGTTTTAGATGGGTGTTGTTTTATCAGATTGGTGGGTTTTTGGTTGGGTTATGCAAAGGTCTCTGGTCGTTAAAAGTCTATTTTTTGTCAACTTGTGAGCCTTTCTTCTAGGAGGCAAGCCCAAATTTAGCCACTCTAAGTAATATCGTTCTCAAATTAAGACAAAATTTAAAGAGATTACTCTGCGTAAGGGTTTCCAAATAACGATTCAGAGCGATAGGCGGGCGGAAGGTTTTATAAATTGCATTGTTGCCTCAATGTTGTTGGTTGTTAAAATCAGCGCATTTTTTTCACTTCTTAGCCAAGTGCTTTGGCGTTTGCAGAGCTGGCGGGTGGCAATGACGGCTTTTTCTATCATGGTTGCTTCGTTAATCTCATTGTTGAGATATTGCCATGCTTGGCGGTAGCCAACACAGCGGATAGAGGGCAAGTTTTCGTGTAAATTTGGGTTTTGTTTTAGAGTTTTTGCTTCTTCTAGAAAGCCGTTTTCCATCATGGATAAAAAGCGCGCTTCGATACGCCTGTGTAGTTCAGCTCGTTCGGGCATGAGGATAATTTTTTTGATGGGGTAGTTGATACTAGGTTGTTTGTTGCCTTGTAGTTCGCTTAGAGTTTTACCGCTGAGCTCAAACACTTCTAATGCACGGGTAATGCGTTGAGAGTCATTTGGATGAATGCGATTTGCAGCTTGCGGGTCAATTTGTTTTAAGTCTTTATGTAGTGTGGCAGAGCCTTTTTCTTGGTGTAGTTGGTTAAATTTTTCTTTGGATTTTTTGGTGGATTCTGGTAGGTTAGAGAGTCCATGTTCAAGCGCGTTAAAATAAAATGAAGTGCCACCAACTAAGATGGGTGTTTCGCCATTTTTAAAGGCAGTTTCGATTTGTTTGTTGGCATCGTGTACAAAATCAAAAGCTGAGTAAGTGTCTTCTGGGTTACAAATATCAATTAAATGATGTGGATATTTCTCTAAGATTGTTTTATTGGGCTTGGCGGTGCCGATGTCCATGCCTTTGTAAATGAGTGCTGAGTCAACACTGATGATACTTGTTTTGAATTTATCTGCTAGTTGAATAGCCAAATCGGTCTTACCTGAGGCAGTAGGCCCCATTAAAAATACAACAGTTTTATTTGGTATTTGTGACATAAAAGGACTTTGAATTACTAGACATTAATTGACATAACCTACATTATAATATCAGCACTAATAAAAGTCTCACAGAATAAACAATGTTTACAATTGAAAATCAAGTAACTGGTAAAGTTTTTAGAACCGATGGTGATAGTGCTATTTTGGATGATGCGCTTATCCATGGATTAAATTTCCCTTATGGTTGTCAAAAAGGCTTTTGTGGAAAATGCAAGGCGACGATTATTGAGGGCGAAGTGGGTTACGAAGGTGGTATTCCGAATGGTATCACCCCTGAAGAGGTGGCTGATGGTATGGCACTGTTGTGCCAGTGTCGTGCTAAATCTGATGTGGCACTGGTGATTGATGAACTCGATAGTGTGGCAGATATTGAGGTGAGAACACTACCTTGCAAGGTGCAAAGTATTGAGCGCCTTAATCATGATGTGACACAGATATTTTTAAAAATTCCAAATGCGGAGTCCTTGCAATATTTGGCAGGGCAGTATATTGATTTAATCCACCCTGATTTTGAGCCTCGGGCTTTTTCTATTGCTAATGCACCAGGTAATGATGGCTTGATAGAGCTGCATGTGCGTTTGATTGAAGGGGGTAAATTCACCAATTTTATTTTTAATCAATTAAGGGAAAAGTCGCTATTGCAATTGGAAGGACCTAAAGGGGATTTCTTCTTTAGAGAAGACAGTAAAAAGCCTGTTATTTTAATGGCTGGCGGTACAGGGTTTGCACCGATTAAATCTATTGTTGAGCATGCGATTGCCACTAAACTTGATCGAGCAATTTACATTTATTGGGGGGTGCGTAACGAGGTGGATTTGTATATGGATTTGCCTCAGCAGTGGGCGAATGAAAATGATAACATTCATTTTGTGCCCGTGTTGTCACAGTCCAATGAAGATTGGCAGGGTAGAAAAGGCTTTGTACATAAAAGCATATTGAGAGATTTTGAGGATTTAACGGGGTATGAGATTTATGCGTGTGGGCCACCAGAGATGGTCAAGTCTGCGGCTAAAAGTTTTGTTGAGCAAGGTATGATTCAGGATAATTTCTTTTCAGATGCCTTTGTTTTTGCCTTTACAGGAAAGAAATAATGAGCGATATGCAACAACACTTGACAGAACAACTGAGTATTGCACTTAATCCGGTGCATTTAGAGGTTACCAATGAGTCTAATAATCATTCTGGACCTGCAACCGAATCACATTTTAAATTGGTGGTGGTGAGTGATTATTTTATTGATCTTAAACTGATTGATAGACACCGATTTATCAATCAATTATTTAAAGAAGAATTAAACCATATTCATGCTTTAGCGATGCATACTTACACGCCAGATGAGTGGGAGATGAAAAATGGTGCACCCGATTCTCCTAAGTGTTCAGGAGGCTCAAAATCTTAAGATTCATTCCATTGCTTTTGTCTTTTTTATTGAGCTCTTGTTCTATTCAAAATGATGTAAAGCCAGAACAAAAAAAAATAGTTGAAATATCTGAGCGCTCTACTTTAGCTTATCAAAAACCACCTGTACAATTAAGTGAAAATGATTTGTGGAAGCGTATTTCTAAGGGAAGTACGCTAAAGCCTCGCTCCCAAAAAGATTTGTATTGGCATATTAAATGGTTTAAGGATAACCCTGATCATTTAACGCGAGTTACCAAACGCGCTGGACCTTATTTGCATTTAGTGGTTAGAGAAGTAGAAAAAGCAGGCTTACCGATTGAGTTGGCGCTATTGCCAATTATTGAGTCGGCATATTATCCATTTTCTTACTCACACGGCACAGCGTCGGGCTTATGGCAGTTTATTCCTGATACGGGAAAACTCTATGGACTAAAGCAGAATTATTGGGTAGATGAACGCCGTAGTGTGATTCACTCAACGCGTTCGGCAGTCAAGTATTTGAAGGATTTACACGCCTTATTTAAGGGGGATTGGTTATTGGCGATTGCCAGTTATAATTCTGGACCGGGTAGGGTGAAAAGGGCAGTCGCTAAGAATAAAGCCAAAGGTAGAAAAGCAGATTTTTGGAATATCTCTCTACCTAGGGAAACCGAAGGTTATGTGCCAAGATTGTTAGCAGTGGTAGAGTTGATTAGAAACCCACATAAATATGGACAAACGATTACCCCTGTTGCCAATAAGCCAAAACTTGAGTCAGTGTATGTATATTCACAATTGGATTTATCACTAATTTCTCAGTGGACTGGGCTAAGTTTAGATGAGATTTATACGCTGAATCCTGATTTAAATCGTTGGGCAACGCCAGATATTTTCCGTTATGAGCTATTATTGCCAATTGAAAAAGTGGCAGGCTTTAAAAAAGCGCGTTCGGCTTACCCCAAGAAAAAACAGCTAAATTATAAGCGTTATACGATCAAATCAGGCGACAATCTGAATAAGTTGGCAAAATTTTTTAATTCATCAGTGGCTTATATTAAGAGCATTAATAATATGGAAGGCCTGAAAATTAAACACGGTGAAAAAATCATTATCCCTATTCCTAAAAAATCCAAAAACTATTACTCATTATCTAAAGACCAGCGTACAGAACAGCGGTTAAACAGCCAAAAACACGGTAAAAAAATCATCCATAAAGTTGTTAAAGGTGAAAATTTGTGGCTGATATCTAATCGTTATGATGTGCCTGCTAAAAGCATTATTAAATGGAATCATTTATTTAATGCCATCAAAGGACTACAAATCGGGCAAAAATTAATAATTTGGCAGGTATCGAAAGTTAAAGCATCAAAACTGAAAAATCTCACTAAAATTGGTGTGAATGTCAAAAGAACGATAACTTATCGTGTTAGGGCTGGCGATAACTTATCGGCAATTGCACATAAATTTGGTGTGCGCATATCGCAACTGCTCAAGTGGAATAAATTGTTTATTAAAAAGCCACTGAAAATTGGCAAGAAGCTTAAAATTATCAAATCCATCGTTAAACAATAAGACAATTAAATGTATCAATTACCTATTCATAAAATTTTTGTAGCGGGTTTTGCATTTGCTACGGTGCATTGGAGAAAAATACTAGAGATTTCTATTGTTCCAGTGTTAATTTCTCTACCGTTGTTAATGTCAGCACCAGAATTAATAGCATTAGCGAAACAAATGTTTACTAACAAGTTGTCTGAGCCACCTATTTTTCCAGACAATACAGGGCTTTATCTTGCCTTGTTTTTCTATGGACATCTTTCTTTGTCTATTAATCTTTATCGTTTAGTTGTTCTAGGTGAGCAATCGGTAAGTATTTTGCCAGTTTTAGAGTTTGCTAAGATTGCACGATTTATTGGTTTAACACTATTGGTTGGCTTTGTGAGTATGGCGACACTTATCATGAATAATTTATTGTGGCTATCATTGTTAATATCTTTTTTAGTGGTGCCAATCACGCTTAATTTTGTCAATATTGCGATTGGTAATCCTATTAAATATCGTTGGGAATTATCGTTTCCTGCGCAGTTGAATTTGTTCTTTTTGCAGGTGGTTGTGCCCATGTTAATCGTTTTGTTGTTTGGCTCTTTATCTCGTATGCTTGCTTTAGACATAGGGGTGGAGTGGGCGGCAAGAGTGCTGGCATTTTATTGGAGTTCAATTACATTGGCGTTGTGTTATCAGTTAATCACTAAAGAGTCTCAATCTAATACTTAAAAGTAAAGCCTTTTGGGTATCTCATATCAAAGGTGGCTTTATCCAATTTTTTGCGTGCCACTTTTTTTCTAAGTTTTTTGTAGGTTTTTAAAAAGCGTGCCAAACGCTGTTTTTTTTGTTGATAACCCAAATTCACTTTAATATTTGGCTTAAATATAAGTTGATCAATGTGCGTTTTAGAAAATGATTTGATGGGCATTTTCCCAGCTTGTTTTTGATAATCTTGATAATCTTGGTAAAGTTGCATGACGATTTCTTTTTTTGCTTTAGAGTGTGCTAATGGCGCTTCAGATTTAACAGTTTTTTGAGGGGTAAATAATTCACCGTTATTAGATATATAGCCTGTGCAATGAAGTGTTTTCTTTTTTTTGCAATCATTATTTTCCCAACGCATTGCGATTTGTTGAGACTTAATTTTAATTTGAATATCGTTAGAAAGCCACTGCTCGGTGATATGTGCTTTAGCAACCCACGGTTGAAATTCTAATATTTGCTTAATTTTATCTGTGTCAAATTGGTATTTATTGTCAGTGAGTGAGTGGATGCTTTTTTTTAACACTATTGGTGCAATTGGTAATTGACTATCAATTTCCCAATGAATTTTCGCCTTTAAAAAAGGGCTCTCCATAACGCTTAGTACACCCCATACAATTAACCCTATGGTGCTAAGAATAGCAAAACTGATAGCCAGTGGCTTTATTTTTTCCCCACGCGTTTTTGTGCGTTTGTTGAATTTAGACCTGCGTTTTTTTTTAGCCATTGAGAATCGCCAACACCAATTCATCAAAACTTAAACCAAATGCTTTAGCGGCCATGGGTACCAGTGAGTGAGAAGTCATACCAGGTACGGTGTTGATTTCTAATAAATAAGGCGCGTTTTTTTTGTCCAAAATGAAGTCAACACGCCCCCAAGTTTTTGCACCCATCACATCAAATGCTTGCATGGCAATTTCTTGCAAGTGTTTTTCTTCTGCATTTGAGAGTCCACATGGAGATAAATATTGTGTTGTATCAGATAGGTATTTGGACTGGTAATCATAAAATCCTTGATCTACTTTAATTTGAACCACTGGTAAAGGTTTGCCATTGAGAATTGAAACAGTATATTCATTGCCTTCTATCCACTTTTCAATGAGTGCGGTATTGTCATATTTAAAGGCTAATTTTAAAGCAGGTTTTAGTTGCGACATATCTTCAACTTTGCTAATACCCACACTTGATCCTTCCAATATTGGCTTAACTGCCCAAGGTAGTGGAAAATCAATCTCAGGTATTACCTGTCCAGCATTGGCAACAACCCAAGGCGATAGCGCTAAATCGTATTGCTTCCAAATGTTTTTGGTTTTGGCTTTATTCATACATTGCTCGGATGCATTTGCATTTGAGCCTGTGTAGGCAATGTTATGCTTCTCAAGTTGCCTTTGAATAGCGCCATCTTCACCGCCACGACCATGCAATGCGATAAAAGCCTTGTCAAAATTCTGAGTCCAAAGTTCCTCAAGATTATCACCCAACCAGTCAAACTTAAAGCAATCAATGTTTTGGTTTTCTAAGGACTTATAAATAGATTCTCCACTGTTTAATGAGACATCTCGCTCGGTTGAGTTGCCACCCATTAATATTGCTATCATATTATCACTACTTCAGTTTCCAGGCTAATATCGTACATAGATTTTACGGTTTGTTGAATGTGTTTAATGAGATTTTCAATATCATCTGCAGTAGCATTGTCTTGGTTGGTAATAAAGTTGGCATGTTTGCTGGATACGCAAGCACCACCGATACAAAAACCTTTTAAGTTACTGTCTTCAATGAGTTTTGCGGCAAAATTATTTGGCGGATTTTTAAACACACTGCCACAATTCGCCTCACCAATCGGCTGAGAATCGTTACGCTTTTTTAACAAGGCTTTGATATTTTGTTGTTTGTTAGTCTGTGAAAATCTTAAACTTGCACTAATAAAATACTCATCCTTATGCTGTGGTGCTACTTTTCTATAGGCAATATCAAACTCAGTGACGCTACGCTTAAATACCTTGCCTAAAGTATTAATAGTGGTGACAGATTCAACTGAAGACCAAATCTCAAAACCAAATGCACCCGCATTCATTGCTAATGCACCACCGACACTGCCTGGAATAGCACTTAAAAATTCAGCGCCATTCAACCCTTGAGATCCGCAAAATCGAGAGAGCTTTGCCAGTGTCACGCCTGCATCTGCTTGAACAATGCCATTTTCAACACCTAATTGATTGAGTTGCGTGAGTTTGATAGCAACCCCTAAAAAACCTCTATCACGCACCAGCAGGTTGCTACCTAACCCTAACATCAAGATAGGTTTTTGATTGCTTTTTAAAAAGTCCGATAACTCATTGAGTGTATTGGGTGTAAAAAAATCTTGTGCGATACCGCCTACTCTGAATGAGCAATGCTTAGCCATTGGCTCGTTATGAGTCAGCATATTGTGTCATGATGGGTTTAACTAAAGTATGAATATCGCCAGCGCCAAGTGTTAGTACTACATCGTTACTTTCAATAATATTGGGCAAGACTTTAAGGGCTTCTTTGGTATTTTTGACCACAATTGGGTCAAGTGTCGAGCGTTGACGAATACTGTTTGCCAGTGAGCTAGAATTAATATTGGCAATTGGACGCTCATTGGCAGGATAAACTTCAAGTAAGATAAGTCCATCCACTTTGGATAAGGCATGAGAAAAAGCATCAAATAAATCCCGTGTTCTTGAATAACGATGTGGCTGGAAAATTACCACTAAGTTTTTGTTTTTATAAGTGCTTCTTAAGCTTTCAATGACTGCCAAAATTTCATTTGGATGGTGTCCATAATCATCGTATAAGGATATTCGATGATTATTAATAGTAAGTTCGCCGTGATAATCAAGTCGTCGTGCAACACCAGTAAAACTTTTTAGTGCACTTTGGATAATATCAATACTTATATCTAGCTTACAAGCCACACCAATAGCCGCTAAGGTGTTGAGAATATTGTGCCTTCCTATGCTGTTGAATTCAACTTTAAAAGATTGCTTTTGAGGGGTAAGAATAACCTCAAAATACATTTTTCTATTAGATTGACTGATGTTGATTGCTTGAACATCAACCCCATCAGAAAAGCCATAAGTGACCAAAGGACGGTGAATGCTGCTGAGTATATCTTTGACGCCATCATCGTCTGCACATAGTACACACGCACCATAAAAAGGTAGGTTAGAAGTGAAGCTAATAAAGGCATCAGTGAGTTTCTTATAATCATAATCATAAGTGCTCATGTGGTCTTGGTCAATATTGGTGATGACGCTGAGCATGGGTTGTAACAATAAGAAAGATGCATCAGACTCATCGGCTTCAGCTATCAAATAATCACTCTCACCGAGTTTTGCGTTGATACCGCTAGAATTTAAAATACCACCAATAATATAAGTTGGATCAAGTTTAGCGGTATTCAAAATATGAGTAATTAAACTGGTGGTGGTGGTTTTTCCATGAGTACCTGCAACAGCAATACCAAAGCGAAAACGCATAATTTCAGCCAACATTTCTGCTCTAGGGACAACAGGGATATTGTTTTTCTGTGCGTTGATAAGTTCTGGATTTTTCTGACTAATTGCACTGGAAACCACTACAGCATCAGCATCTTTGATATTGTTTTGATGATGAGCGTTAAAAACCTCACAGCCTAATTTTTGCAAGCGTTTGGTAATAGGGCTTTGATTTAAATCTGAACCTGAAATTTGATAACCCAAATTATGTAGCACCTCGGCAATACCGCTCATACCTGAGCCACCAATACCAATAAAATGGATTCTTTTAATTCTAGAGCTGAAAGTAGGTAGTAAATTATTCATTTTGAAACAGTGATAATAGTGAACACTTGAATGCCTTTCCCTTTTCCAAAAGCGCTTAAACCTTCACCTGTGGTAGCAGTGATGCCAATATCACTAATTTCAATGTTGGTTAAGTTGGCAATATTAGACTTTAGTGCTTGCATTTTCGGTGTGATTTTAGGTACTAGACACTCAACGGCAATGGCAATATGCTCGATTTGCCAACTGCCTAAATCTTTGAGTGCAAGTTTCAGATATTCAGTGCTATCAGTGATACCTTGTTGACAAAGCTCGTCAGCTTTAGTGCCAAGAATATTTTGACCTGTCACTGAGGAGAGCGCATTGGTGATTGAATGTAAAATCACATCTGCATCGCTGTTGCCTTTTAATCCTTGAGGATGATGAAACTCAATACCACCTAAAACCAATGGCTTGTTGTTTTCGCTATCAAAAGCGTGGGAGTCTTGCCCGATTCCAGTTTTAATTTTCATTTTGTTCTAGATAAAAGTTTGCGAGTGTTAGGTCTTCTGCTGTGGTGATCTTTAGATTACTTTTACTTGCTTCAACCAAGATAGATTCCAAGCCTAAATACTCAATACTGCTTGCTTCGTCGGTAATCGTTAAATTATTTTGTACTGCATTTTCTAATGCTTTGGATAATACAAAAAAACGATACATTTGGGGCGTTTGTGCCTGCCAAAGCGTTGACCTATCCAAGGTGCTTTCCACGATATTTCCGTGAGATTTTTTAATAGTGTCCACCACTTTTGTAGCCAATAGTCCGCCCGTAGGATGGTCTTTGAGCTGCTTAATAAGATTTTCTATTTCACTCGCCTTGACACAAGGTCTAGCAGCGTCGTGTACCAACACCCAATCATTATTCTTGGTAAAAGGGCGTAATGCATTTAGTGCTGAGATAACAGAGTGGAGGCGCTCCTTGCCACCAATGGCAGTTGCCAGTAGTTTATCATGATTGGCAAATACTGAGTTTTTAAAGGCTGTGTCGTTTTCAGTAATAGCAACGACACAGCCTTTGATTTGTTCGATATTCAACAAAGTTTTAAGTGTTTGGTCAAGCACACTCAAACCATTTTTTAATTTAAGATGTTGTTTGGGCTGTTTGGCATTCATACGCGAACCCATGCCACTTGCAGGAACAATAAGAAAATGTTTATCGGTTGACATAAGTCAGAATTATACCTAAGGAGGTGATGATATTAATTAACTGGGTTGAGTTAATTATTCATTAACTTGATAATAGCGTTCACCTTTTTTAATCAGACCAAAGCGATAGCGTGCTTGAGATTCTAATATTTCCCTGTCTGTTGCATTTACCGCTTTTAATTCAATATTTTTTATTTTATTTTTCTGTTTTATGTGTTGATTGTTGCGCACCTCTTTGTCAATAATACTTTGTTTTTCCATTAATGAAAATGGAAATTGATTAATAAAGAAGTTTTGATAAAGCAAGACTGTTAGTATAAAAACAAGAATAAAGCTTAGCCAGTATCGAGAAATAAAACTTTGCACGATTAATTTTTAGTTAATCGTGTGTTTGAAAATTTATCATTCAGAGCGAGATTGTCGCTATTAAATAATTGATAAATAAAACCAAGCCCAAGGGTTGCAAATAACATAATAGATAAAATAAAGCGAATAAATGCCTGCTTATGCGTGATGCGCTCGCCATTGTTTTGTTGTATGTGAAACTTCCAAGCTTTCATACCTAAAGTTTGCCCGCCTTTAACCCACGACCAAGCAAAGTAAAAATAATAGGTTGATAAAACCACGAAAAATATCAAAATATCGGTTTGCGCTTGTTTTTTAAAAAATATGATAAGAATAACGCCAATAATAAAAAATGCCAATGAAAATGCTAAAAAACTATCGTAAGCAATAGCGCCTAATCTGCGCAGTAAAGAGACATTTGATTTCATGATTACTTGCCCATCAAAAGGTTTGGGTCAACAGCAGTGCGATTAAGATAGACACCCCAATGCAGGTGTGGACCAGTGGCGCGACCAGTCTGTCCAACCGTGCCAATAATCTCACCTTGTTTGATCGATTGACCTTGTTTGACCAAATGTTTATTAAGGTGAATATATACGCTAACTAACCCTTGTCCGTGGTCTAAGAATATCGCATTGCCGTTAAAAAAATAATTGCCCACTAAAAGTACTTTGCCATTAGCAGGTGCTTTAACCGCTGTGTCAGTGTTGCCTGCATAATCTAGTCCAGTATGGGGTCTGCGTGCTTGTCCGTTATAAAAGCGTTTGAGCCCAAATGCGCCCGTGGTAACCCCATCAACAGGGCGAGTGAAGGCACCATCAGATAAGGACTGAGTAGAAAAAGTCATTCTTGGCTTTGACAATGCTAAGCGCTCTTTTTTGATGCGTTGCATATGTGTATCTGTTGGATTAACATATTTTTTCTTTTTGCCTTTTAGGGTGATATGCTGTTCTTCGTAAGCATGTTCTTTAATCTCAAATTCAAAAATGTGACTGGAAAAATCTTTTACAGTAATGGATTTTTTACCCAATTTTTCCATCAGTGGAATGCCGAGTAATGCTTGCCAATGGTCGTCTTTAATGTGTTGTACATACAGGGGTACTGTACGGTAAAACGCCTTTGGATTGCTATGGTTAGTTTTAAAATCAATCACTGCAATGCCACCAGGAACTGGCGTATTTTTAATGGGAATACTTGCCCATACAATGCTGGGAAGGAGAAGCAATAAGAGACTAATTTTTTTCAATTTTTTCAACCTTGGAATAAATTTTACCATCACTTAATCGTGTGGTTATTAATGCACCTATTTTAACCTCAGTGGTAGTGTTTAACACCCGATTATCTTTAAGCGTAGAAATACTATAACCACGAGAAAGCGTATTGAGTGGCGAGAGATGATTAAGCCCTGTGATATGCATAGAGAGTTTATTTTGTTGTTGTTCGAGGCTGCTACGCATTGATTTTTCTAGATTTTGCATTAGCTTTGATAGGTTTAAATTCTGCTCGGTAATGGTGCGTTTAATACTGTTGCGTAATTGTGTTTTTGCCAACTGATTAAGTTCTTTTTTGTGTGTGATATCAGCACTTGGCGAGTGTTGTTTTAGCTGCTCAAATAGGGTGTTAAGTTTACTTTGGTTTAGGTTGAGTGTTGTTTTTGCATAATAATTTAAATTTGAATGTAGTTCATCTAGCCTTTGTGAAAACACATTTAATTGTTGATTGGGTTTTGGTATTTTTGAGTTTAATTGCTCTAATTGGTGTTGATAATTAGCCAAATATTGTTGCGTTTGCTGTAATAAATTGGCGTGCAGTCTGCTAAGTTTGGTTAATAACTCTAACTTATCAGGTGTTGCCATCATTGCAGCGGCGCTTGGCGTTGGTGCGCGTTTGTCTGCGACAAAATCGGCAATAGTGGTGTCAGTTTCGTGACCAATAGCGCTGATAATTGGAGTGGTAGTCGCAAATATGGCCTTGGCTAACACTTCTTCATTAAACGCCCATAGGTCTTCTAATGAGCCACCACCACGCGCTAAAATTAAAACATCACAGCGCTCAGATTTGTCGGCGGCATAAAGTGCTTGTGCTAGTTTTTCTGCTGATCCTTCGCCTTGTACAACACAGTCAAATAGTAATATTTCAGCAAACGGATAGCGCTTATTGAGTACTTTAATAATGTCTTGAATCACCGCACCATTTGATGAAGAAATCACACCAATAGCATCAACTTTTGCTGGCAGAGGTTTTTTATGTTTTGCATCAAACAAGCCTTTGTCACGCAACTTGGCTTTTAATTGTTCAAAAGCGGCTTGCAGGTTCCCTACACCTACAGGCTCAATATGACGAACAATCAGTTGAAAATCACCACGCGCTTCATATAATGTTGGCGCAGCATGGAGCAAAATCTCCATGCCATTTTCTGGGTTGAATTTAATATTGCGTTGATTTAGGCGAAATAAAGCGCAACGAACTTGCCCTCGTTCGTCCTTTAAAGAGAAATACCAATGCCCTGAAGCGGGGCGAGATAAATTTGAAATTTCACCTTTGAGCCAACAAGTCGGGATATTGTTTTCAATCGTTGAATGACACAATGATAAGAAACCCGACACTGAATAGATTTCATCGAGATTAAATGCATTATGTGTATCGAAATCAAATTGTGGCATTATTCACTTACACCTTATTGCTTTAATAATGCGAATATTGCACCTGTGCCACCATCTTTAGGTGGGCAAGAATGAAACGCCAATACTTGCGGATGCTGTTTTAAAAAATTCACCACTTGGGTTTTTAGCACACTCATTTTGTTGTCAGAGCGATAGCCTTTGCCATGAATGATGCACACAAATTGCTCAAATTGCTCACGATAGATAAATTCTGAGAGAGCTTCACAAGTCTGTTTTATCGTATATCCATGTAAATCTAGTTCTGATATATTATCAATATGACCGCGCTTCATTTTGTTAATCATTTTCCCTGATATGCCACTCTTTGCATAACTCACCACTTCCTCGCCAGCAATCGTGCCATCAATAACATAACTATATCCTGTAAATGGTGGTTTTCTTTTGAGTTTGCGTATACGACTAACGCCATCCTTGTCCACTGGTGCTTGAGTATTAACAGTATCTCTGAATAATAAAATGTCTTTTTTGTTAATTTTATTCATACATAAAAAAACCCTCAATTGAGGGTTTTATTATAAGCAATATAATGAAATTTATAGCGCTTTAATCTGTGCGTTAAGGCGAGATTTTTTCCTAGCTACTTGGTTCTTGTGCATTAAGCCTTTGCTAACTGCTTGGTCAAGCTCTTTTTGCATTTTAGCGTAGCCACCTTGTGCTTCTTTTTTATTGCCAGCCTCTAAAGCATAAGCAACCTTCTTAACGAAAGTGCGAACTCTAGCGCGAATTTGAGAATTGTGTTTATTGCGTTTAACTGCTTGTCTTGCGCGTTTTTTAGAACCTGCTGAATTGGCCATTGTATAAAAAGTTGTCAATTAATAAAAAGGCGTAATTATACCTTAATCTAAACATGGAGGCTACAAAAATAGCACTAAAAATTCATAGTGTTTATCAGAGGCCTTCGCATAAATAGGAATAATCATCAGAAACCTACTTTTCACCCACTTGGCGATTTTATAAAACCCCAACAATTTCAGACAACAATTTAAACTTTCTTATTTCGAACGAGTTAAACTAAACAAAAAAATCGGAGTAAAAAAATGAGTAAAAAACGAACAAAATATACCTCAGCATTCAAGACTAAATTAGTACTTGAATTACTACAAAATGAAAGCGCCATAGTGCAGATTGCCAGCAAGCATAATATTTTGCCTCAGAATCTACAAAATTGGAAGAAGACTTTCCTTGCTAACGCAGAGATTGCCATGGAGCCATCCAAGGCAGTCAAAGAATACAAAGACGAACTTATCAAAGCACAGATGCGAAATGAGCGTTTAACTACACTAGTAGGCAAGGTAACCGTAGAGAAGGAGTGGTTAGCAAAAAAGCTAAAAAGCTTGGGCTCATCTAACCGCAAACAGTTAGTTGATCTCAAGCCTTCCCTATTGCACGCCTCATATTCTTTGTCAGTTAATCATCAATGTCAATTGTTAGGTGTTAACAGAAGTGGGATTTATTACAAGCCAAAAGTAAATAACACCAAACAATCTATCAAAAACCACATCACCAAGGTGTTTGAAAAAATACCCATCTATGGTGAGAAAAAAATCCATCAACAATTACTTGAAGACGGCTACAAGGTGAGTTTACACACCGTAGCACGCTATCGGCAAGAATTAGGTTTAAAGGCAGTATTAGCAGTTAAACAAGTTAATACAACTATACCAATCAAAGCACACAAGAAATACAGTTACAAGCTACGAGGGCTTAATATCAGTCATTCTAACCATGTATGGAGCACCGACATTACCTATGTCAAGATTGCAGGGGGTATGGTCTATATGGCAGCTATTATTGATTGGCATTCAAAAGCTGTTCTATCACACAGGATATCCAATACCATGGATTCTCAATTGGTAATGGGTGTACTTAATGACGCTTTAGAGAAACACCTACACCCACACCCACACCCACACCCACACCCACACCCAGAGATATTTAACACTGATCAAGGTAGTCAATATACCAGTGAGATACACACTAAACGATTAAAAGATTTAGGTATTACAATATCTATGGATGGTAAAGGTAGGGCTACAGATAATATCTGTATTGAGCGTTTCTGGAGGAGCGCAAAATGCGAAAGAATTTATTTAAATGAATATCAATCCATCAGTGATTTAATCACTGATATGGATGATTATATTGAGTTTTACAATCATCAAAGATTCCATGAAACATTGAAATATAAAAAACCAATGGATGTGTATCAAGAAAGTATAAAATTGAATCAGGAAAAGAAGAAGGTCTCTTAAGATGTTCTATATAAGAAATTTTAAAAAGTTGTCAGGGGTTTTGGGGTAATGTAAATTGCACCTAAAATCGCAATAAAAATAGGATAGGTAAACAAAGTCAATCTCTCCAACCCAGCAGAAATAGTTTCAAGACCTTTTAAATCCAATAAAGACGCCAAAAAATAACCGATAAAGCCCAGCCCAACAATACTAAATAGGGTTGTTTGAGCAAGTACCTTAGATTGGTCTTTTTTCCAAAAAATATAACTCAGTATGCCAAGGTAAATAGTCGCCCCTTAAAAACTCACTCCAAACAAACCAAAACCACCCATTTTTCCAACCATCCAAATCAACAAAACTGCTTTTTATCCAGCACCACAAAAAACCTTAGGTATTTTACAAAAAATAAGCCCAGTTTTTGCCAAAACAAAAAAATAGTGGCTATCACCAGCCATTTTCTCAAATTCCAAGCACAGGCAGCCATTAAAACATTAATCTCATCACCAACTTGCCCTTTGAGTAGGTTTCTAGAGAGTCTAAAATCTGATTTAAGATGTCCGATAATCGGCTCAATCGCTGCGCGTCTTTTACACAGTTTGCGCTTTTTGTCTTGTTGATAACGATTGTCTCGCTTAAGGGCTTTTTTAGGCAAAATGATGTTTGCACCGAGCACTACCTTTGCACCAACATAGCCTCGGTCGCATACCGCTTGTTTGATGGGTTTGTTTCTGTTGCTATTAGCATGGCTTATGGCAACATTTAAGGTTTTTGAGTCGTGAATATTTTTATCATGACTGGC
>NZ_UEXF01000026.1:45315-45901 GCF_900127505.1 thiotrophic endosymbiont of Bathymodiolus puteoserpentis (Logatchev)
TTTTTTTTGGTAATGTACTGTACTGGGCCATCTATGCAGATAAAGGCTATTGTGACAAACAAACTCATATTGATGCTAAACGCAAAGGTTGTAATCTAAAGGCTATCTTGAAAAACAATATGAAAAATAAAAATAAGGGTAGAGACAGTTTTATCACAAAAATGCGTAGTCCGTATGATCGAGTATTCTCTCAAACTAATCATCGAACAAGGTATAGGGGTGTTGCTAAAAATCAGTTTGCAATGTTTATGGAATCATTGGCGTTTAACCTTAAAAGAATGGTGATTTTAAATGAAGAGTATGGTTTTTAGGGGGGGTATTGTTTGTTTTTTGTTGATTTTAAGGGAAATTGACAAAAAATGGGAAGATAGCAGAGTTTAATGGGGGGTATGAATAAAAAAATTGTGGAATAGCGGAGTTTGATGAGAGAAATATGGGGAAAAATTAGGTTTTAGATTTTTTTAAAAATTATTTAAATTCAACGGTCTCATGATAAAAATATTCACGACTCAAAAACCTTAAATGTTGCCATAAGCCATGCTAATAGCAACAGAAACAAACCCATCAAACAAGCGGTATGCGACCG
>NZ_UEXF01000027.1:0-25440 GCF_900127505.1 thiotrophic endosymbiont of Bathymodiolus puteoserpentis (Logatchev)
GTCCAATTAATAGTGTTGGCTAGTTGTATTAAAGGGTCTTTGACATCTAATTGAGAAAAGAGCTCTGAATGAAAAAGATTTGATTGGGTGGATATTGGGCTAGATTTAGTTAACATTTTTTTAAGCAAAACGACCAAGAAATAAGAGGTATTTTAACAAAAGTTGGTTGATTTGTCTAGGGTTATTGTTGGTTTTATTGTTATAAATCAATTTGTTGTGTGGTTTTTAAGGGTTGACTATTTATGCAAAGATCTCTGTAGATTCTTGTTGAAAGCAAGCGAGTAAAAAACCATTAATCCGATTCAAGCCTAACCTTCCACTAAGCAAATAAGCGTTTATTTTTGCTACTTGAATCACTGAACTCAAACCCTTTAAAATGCCATTATTAAGCTTGCTTGATTTCTACTCTAAAATTCCCTTCCCATGGCGTTTTGACCATATTAGCGACTTTAAGCATAGGCGCCAAATTATACTTGCTAACCAGTAGCGCTATTTTTGTGGCAAAACCTCAAAGGTTTGCATATCTAGTGCTTGGTAAATTTTCTCTAACGCTTTTAAATAAAGGTAGGTGACATATCGCAACTGATGGCTTTGACTTGTTCTTTTTTTGCTATTTTGTTGCGTCAATACTTGGACAAAGTCAGCCACGGTTTTATGGTCTTTGCTATCACTAATATACACTGTTACCTTTGTTTGTATAAATCTATAAACAAGGTAATGTAGCCATGTCCTTTGGCAACAGAGGCTTTATATAAGCTTAAGTATAGCAATTAAAAAAATGTCTAATTTTTACCTAGCATTCTTCTCAAAGTATTATCTTTGTCAATAAAATGATGTTTAATAGCACCGGCAATATGTAGTCCAATAGCAACAATTATCGTCCAACCTGCTATTTCATGGGTTTCATGCATAAACCCAGAAAGTTGCGCATTATGTGGAATGGCTTCTTTAGTGATGGGGTCAAATTGTGCTGCAATAATTTCTAAACCAAATACTGAAACACCATAGCCACCTGCACCAGACATAATAAAGCCTGAAATTGGCATTATAATCATCGCAATTATTAACACCCAATGGATTATTTTTGCTAAATTATGTTCAATCGCCTTATATTCAGTAACAGGTTGCAACCAGCCATTTACAAAGCGCCAATAAACCCTAACCACAATAACTACAAAGATTAAAACACCGATTGACTTGTGAATGGGATAAAGCTCAAACGCTTCATTTTCACTCATATAAACACCAACAGTTGCCAATGCAATAATAGTTAAACCCACTACCCAATGCAAAAATATCGTTAAGTTAGATAATTTCTCTTTTGTATCTCTCATGTTTCTCTCCTTATTTTTAATTATCCAGACATGCGGCCCAATGTTAATATTGTGGCAACAAATCCTGTGCAGAAAAATTATACAATAAGTGATAAGATTAGCACGCTATTTTTTTAATGAGGGTTGATCCACTGAATACTGTGCCAATAATAACTACCTTTTTGTTCGCTAGGCATAGTGCAATTGTATTTACTACGACGATCAGTTAAAGGCTTTTTAGCAACAATTTTAACGCTTTTATCACTTTGCCAAGTCATGTTCACCCCGCCATCGACAAAACAATTTAGATGGGCTTTTTGATGTTTGCTTAAAGACTTAAAAAAATCTAATTCTAATGTTGGTGGATTTTGTGTGACGATTGGATTGATATTCTTAATCTTAATGGGCATTGGCAAAGTATTCACTTTAGTTTTAAAACTTACCATCTTGGCATAATCTCCTGCCATTGGGAAACGAGGGAGATTTTGTCGATTACTCATCTTTGATACAACACCAGAATACTGACCAAAAGCTGTATAGCCTAAATCCTTAACTTGCTTAAATATCTTTAAACTTGCTTCACCATAAGGATAAGCGAAAATTTTATTATGTTGATTTAATTCTTGATTAAAACGGTTTTGCGCTTGGGTAATTTGTGTTTTAATTTGTGTTTTATTCAAATCTAATAAATACGGATGCGTTACAGTGTGATTATAAAATTGCATAAAATCACCTTGCATACTACGCATTTGTTGCCATGTTATCATTGCTGGATATTTTTTATCCACAGGTTCGGTGGAGACAAAAACACTCATCGGCATTTGATATTTTTTCAATAATGGATAGGCATTTTTTGCAATGGATTGATAAGCATCATCAGCTGTTAACACTACGCATTTGTTTGGTAAGTTATCGTTATCTAGGCGTTCAAGCATGGTGTTGAGTTTCAGTACTTTAAAGTCATTATCTTGCAGATGTTGCAGATGTCGCTCAAACAATGCAGGACTGATGCTGGTAGATTTGGGTGTGGAATCAGAAAAACGATGATACAATAATACTACACAACTGTTAGCACTAAGCATTGATGAAAATAGCATGAATATGATAAATTTAAACATATTTTGCCCCTATGAACCCGATTTGTCTCCAAGCCTCATACGCCACAATGGAAACACAATTAGATAAATTAAGACTACGAGAACCAACTTGCATTGGCAAGGTAATACCTTCAAATCTATCCAATATTTCTTGCGGTAGTCCTCGTGTCTCAGGTCCAAATAAGAGGGAATCATTTTCTTGATATTCTACCTCTGCATAATTAGTTTGCACTTTTGAACTCACTGCAAAAAGTCGCTCAGGCTTGGCTTTATCTAAATAATGATCAAAATTTTCATATTCAAAAACTTGCGCTAACTCTTTATAGTCAAGCCCTGCGCGTCTTAAGCGTTTGTCAGTCATCTTGAATCCAAATGGTTTAATAAGATGCAAACTGGCGCCCATATTGGCACTTAGGCGAATTAAACTGCCTGTATTATTAGGAATTTCTGGTTCAAACAATACTAAATTTAACATAATATTTTATTTTCTCTTGATTTTTTTACTATTATCCATAAATAAAAAGTAGCTTAAAGAAAAAACACAATGAAAAATGGATATTAATAAACTAACTTCGCAATTTCAACAAGACTTAAACGCTGCACAATCACTTGCGATTAATAAAAATCACACAGCAATTGAGGGTGTGCATGTATTAAGCAGTATGCTTAGTGATTATGCTTCAAGTGTCAGTAATGCGCTTAAAGCGCTGAATGTCAACACCAAAAACCTGAAAGACAATGTTGATAAAGCCATTGATAATTTAGCCGTGGTGAATAGTCCAAATGGCGATATCGGTATATCGCAAAACTTATTAAGACTACTTAACAGCACTGAAAAATTATCAACTGATAAAGGGGATAGCTACTTATCAACCGAATTATTTTTATTGGCAATTATCAGTGGCAATGACACCACAACACAATTATTAAAAGATTTGGGTGTTGATAAAAAAAACCTATCGACTGCTGTAGATAAACTTAGAGGAGGTGAAACCGTGAATGAACAAAATACAGAAACGAACAGAGATGCTTTAAACAAGTACACACTTGACCTAACACAATGCGCACAAGACGGCAAACTTGACCCCGTGATTGGTCGTGATGGTGAAATTCGCCGTGCTATTCAAGTCTTACAACGCCGTACTAAAAATAACCCTGTGCTAATTGGTGAGCCAGGTGTGGGTAAAACTGCGATTGCCGAAGGTTTGGCACAACGCATTATTAATAATGAAGTGCCAGAAGGTGTCAAAGGCAAGCGATTATTATCATTGGATATGGCGGCATTAGTAGCAGGTGCAAAATACCGTGGTGAATTTGAAGAACGATTAAAAGCGGTATTAAAAGAATTGGAAGCCGAACAAGGCCAAGTGATTTTATTTATTGACGAATTACACACTATGGTGGGTGCAGGCAAGGCCGATGGTGCAATGGATGCGGGCAATATGCTTAAACCTGCACTGGCTCGTGGCGACTTGCATTGTATGGGCGCTACCACGCTAAATGAATATCGTGAATACATTGAAAAAGACGCCGCCCTAGAGCGCCGTTTTCAAAAGGTACTGGTAGATGAACCTAGCGAACAAGATACGATTGCCATCTTGCGTGGACTGAAAGAAAAATACGAAGTCCACCACGGCGTGGAAATCACTGACCCAGCAATTATCGCTGCTGTTACTTATTCTCAGCGTTATATTACCGATAGACAACTGCCTGATAAGGCCATTGATTTGATCGATGAAGCCGCATCACAAATTCGCATGGAAATTGACTCAAAACCTGAATCAATGGACAAACTTGATCGTAAATTGGTACAACTCAAAATTGAGCGCATGGCACTCAAAAAAGAGAAAGACAAAGCCTCTAAAGAGCGATTCAAAGAACTTGAAGCACACATTAAAACACTTGAAAAAGAATATGCCGACTTTGAGGAGATTTGGAAAAGAGAAAAATCTGTGGTACAAGGTGCGCAACATTTAAAAGAAGAGCTTGAACAAGCAAAGTCCAACCTAGAATTGGCACATCGTGATAATGATTTGGCAAAAATGAGTGAGCTTCAATATGGGAAAATTCCTGAATTAGAAGCCAAAATAGCCGAAGCTGAATCTGCCGATACGCAAGAAATGACACTTCTGCGTAACAAAGTAACTGAAGATGAAATCGCCCACATTGTTGCCCGTTGGACAGGTATCCCAGTGGATAAAATGATGGAAGGCGAAAAAGACAAACTCTTACAAATGGAGTCCATTATTCATAAGCGTTTAGTTGGGCAAGATAAAGCAGTAAAAGTAATATCAGATGCTGTGCGTCGCTCTCGAGCAGGCTTATCAGACCCTAACCGCCCTGATGGTTCGTTTATGTTTATGGGGCCAACAGGTGTGGGTAAAACCGAGCTGACCAAAGCCTTGGCTGATTTCTTGTTTGATACTGAACAAGCTATTGTGCGCATCGATATGAGTGAGTTTATGGAAAAACACTCAGTGGCACGATTGATTGGTGCGCCTCCTGGTTATGTTGGCTATGAACAAGGTGGTGTACTTACCGAAGCTGTGCGTAGAAAACCATACTCAATCATACTGCTTGATGAAGTAGAAAAAGCACACCCCGATGTGTTTAATATTCTTTTACAAGTGCTTGATGATGGTCGTTTGACTGATGGACAAGGTCGTACGGTTGATTTTAAAAATACGGTGATTGTAATGACTTCTAATCTTGGCTCTCATTTAATACAAGAAAATCCAGGAAAAGATATGAGCGCTGAATTGACTCAAATTATTGCAGAACACTTTCGCCCTGAATTTGTTAATCGTATTGATGAAGTTGTCGTGTTTAATAATCTTGAAAAAGCCCAAATTAAAAGCATTGCCGCATTGCAAGTTGAGATTCTGCAATCTCGTCTAGCAAAAATAGACCTCAAACTTGAGTTAGACGACAATGCAATGACACTAATTGTAGACAGAGGCTATGACCCAGTATTTGGTGCGCGTCCACTCAAACGCACTATACAACAATTGTTGGAAAACCCACTTTCTCAAAAGATACTCTCTGGAGAATTTCTACCAGGGTCGGTTATTCACGGCAGACTGTCTGATAACGAAATTGTGTTTTCTTAGTCAGCGCCTATTCAAGTTTTGGTTACCTGTCACTCTTCTAGTAATTTTTCAGCTCTGGCTCTTAACTCTATACTACCTGTCACTAAAACCCTTGTTACTTATCGCTTATACAGTAGATCAGCAATATCACACTGAGGTTTAAAATCAAACACAACCTTAACCAATAATCTCCTTAAAGTAGCCTGATCACCCTTATCAATCGCTGCCTCCATTTCTAACAGCGTTACTTGTAGTTCTTTATACTCTATAAAGTTTTCTTCCGCACGCATAATCAATGAATGCTCAGTCTCGCTCACATTATCACTAATCAATAACTCCTCAAACAACTTCTCGCCAGGGCGCAACCCTATGTAATGAATTTCAATATCACCATTTGGATTATTATCATCTTTGACTTCTAGCCCACTCAAGTGGATCATCTTTCTAGCAAGCTCATCAATACGCACAGGTTCACCCATATCCAAGACAAACACATCTCCACCCTTACCCATTGCACCTGCTTGGATTACTAACTCCACTGATTCAGGGATAGTCATAAAATAACGAATAATATTTTTATCCGTGATAGTAATTGGACCATTTTCTTTAATTTGTTTGGTGAATAGCGGTATCACCGAACCACTAGAACCCAATACATTGCCAAAACGCACCATCGTAAATTGAGTATTGTTTTGTCTTTGTGCTAGAGCTTGTAATATCAGCTCAGCCACACGCTTAGTCGCACCCATTGTATTAGTCGGGCGCACTGCCTTGTCTGTAGAGATAAGCACAAAAATCTCAACCTTAGCATCAATAGCCGCTTGTGCGCACTTCAGTGTACCCAGCACATTGTTATTCACACCTTCGGTATTATTAAACTCCACCATCGGTACATGCTTATAAGCCGCCGCATGGTAAATTGTATTAACTTCAAAGTGTTTTAATACCTGAGATAAGCGTTTAGTATCATTCACGCTACCTAGAATAGGATAAATATCAATATTGGCGACTGACAATTCTTTCTCAATGGTATAAAGTGCTAACTCACTAATCTCAAACAACACCAAGGTCTTTGGCTTAAGACTTACAATCTGTCGGCACAACTCCGAACCAATCGAGCCACCTGCGCCCGTTACCATTACCACTTTACCAGAAATATTCTTACCCAGTAAATCCTGATTAGGCTGCACCACATCGCGCCCAAGCAAATCCACAATACTCACTTGTCGCAAATCAGCCACAGAGACCTTGCCCTGTGCCAGCTCTGCCACACCCGGCAATGAGCGCACTACCACAGGATATGACTCAAACTGATTGATGATAATTGAGCGCCTAGCTCGAGAAATAGACGGAATTGCAAGCAACACCTCACTCACCTTAAGTTCTTCAATTAATTTTCCAACATCACTGTCTGGAGAATAAATACGCAGCCCTCTAATCTGGGAACCTTCCAACTCTAGCGAATTATCAATAAAGCCAACAGGCTTATATTCAAAAGTATGCTCAAGTGCTGAGGACAGCTGAATACCTGCGCTGCCCGCTCCATAAATCAACACACGCTTTTGGTCACTACTAACAATATTTTTAACCGATGATAAACGCAATCCACCACCAAGCAACTGGCGTAACACCACACGCAAACCACCAATCACTACCAAAGACAGTAGCCAATTAATCAGGATTACACTTCTAGGTATGCCTTCTACCGCAGCCATAAAGCCAATCACACCCCACACTAACGCATACAAACTCACCGCTTGTACAATCGCACGCACATCCTTAAAGCTCATATAACGAATCACACTTCGATATAACCCAAAGTAAATAAAAATAGGAATAGCCACCGCTGGTGCACTAAAAATCGCCAATGCTAACTCTAAATCACTCTTTGGAAAATGCCACTCACCTAATCGCACTGAAAATGCCGCCAACAGTGTCACCACCAACAGCACACTATCCACTGACATCAAAATCAATTGCTTGTAAATTCGTGACATATTAGATAACTTTTCAATCATTTTGCTATTATAGTCAATCTACACAAAACCTGTAACTTGCCATATCAAGAACTAAATAATTAAAAAAAATAAGAATGCACCTTCAATTAACGAGTGGTAACAACTTCGTCAACTCCCAGGGGGAATTGACGGTTGTAATTCTGCCTTTCGCATAGACACAGTAACAACATCAGTGTCAGCACCCATTTTGATGAGTTGCTTGACAATCCATTTAAGGGCTTTAGGTTTTGAGATAATAGCAATCACCGTCCAAAAAATCAGTTGTAAATCTAGCAGTGACGAGCGATTTTCGATATAAATTAACCCCAGCCTACTCTTCCAAGGCCTAATTAACTGATTATAAGCTAAATCTGGATCCTCTTTACCTTCTAAAATATCCCCCTCATCCGAAAAAACAATGGATGAAAAATCGGTAATACCTGGCTTAACTAAAAGTAATTTTTCCTCAACAGGTGTATATGAATCCGTCTCATTTTTAACATTTGGTCTAGGTCCAACTAGGCTCATATCTCCCATTAAAACATTCCATAACTGGGTTATTTCATCTAGTTTGTATTTTCTAATTTTGTGCCCAATTGGTGTAATTCTATTGTCATTTGTACTGGTTGAATCAACGCCAGAACTATCTGCATTGCTTACCATGGAACGCAATTTTACCATTCTAAAAATTGTGTTATTTCTGCCTACTCTTGGTGCCATATAAAAAGGCGATTTTTTATCTTGCTTCCAGATTAAAAATATTACCAACAATAGAATTGGACTTGTGATTGACAAACCAAGAAGTGCAATCAAAATATCAAGTAATCTTCTAATCATTTTTTATAAAACTGAGTAACACATTACCCCAAAGAATGCAAACACAATATCAAGTAAACGCTTCATTCTAACAATGCCTGAACTTTCTTAACAATCGCACTACTGTCCATTTCATAATACGCCTTAAGATAATCCTGTGATCCAACAATAGAGGAATACCTATCATCTAATCCAATGCGCAAAAATACCTTCGGTGAAACACCATTATCCATACACACTTCGGCTACCGAACTACCCAGTCCACCATCAATATTGTGCTCTTCAATAGTCACAATACCACCTGACTCATTTGCCGCAGAGATAATGGCATTTTTATCAATGGGCTTAACACTATGCATACTCACTACGCCTGCATCAATACCTTGTTTCTGCAATAACTCTGCTGCCTCAACAACATCTCTTAATATACCACCCGTGGACAACAGCGTTACATCCCTACCCTTTCTATACCTAATTGAACCACCCAAAGAGAACGAGAACACACCACTTTCATTGGCAACTGTCTTATCCAATCGTAAATAACCAACACCATCACTCTTAACCAAAGCCTTTATTGCTTCGCCAGCTTCCCACACTGTGCCAGGAGCAACAACGCTCATCGCAGGCAATGCTCTAAGAATGGCAATATCTTCAGTAGCATGATGCGACATACCCAAGGAACCATAACTAAACCCGCCACCTGATGCGACAATGGTAATATTTAGATTGTGATAACAAGCATCATTACGAATTTGCTCTAAACATCTCAGAGTTGGGAAATTACCAATTGAATAAGTAATAACTTTTTTACCTTCCAATGCCAAACCGGCAGCCAAACCTGTCATATTTTGCTCTGCAACGCCCACATTAAAGTATTGCCCAGGGAACTTAGACTCAAACGCTTCAAAAACACCAAAACCTAAATCAGCAGTTAATAAAACGACATCCTTGTCCTTTAGCGCTAACTGCGTTAATTTATCTAAAAAGGCTTCACGCATTGTCATTCTCTAATTCATTGATAGCCGCTTCGTATTCTTCACCTTGAGGGCTACGATAATGCCATAAAACTTGATTTTCCATAAAAGACACGCCCTTGCCTTTAATTGTATTTGCCACGATACATAATGGTTTATTCTCAATTTTAGAATGGCACGCATTAATTAATTGCTCATGGTCATGTCCATCAATATTAACCACATTCCAACCAAAAGCCTGCCATTTATCCACAAAAGGCTCTAACGCCAATGTGTCTTCCGTTGAATGAATGCTTTGTAATTTATTGCGATCAATAATCACCACCAAGTTATCTAACTTGTGATGTGGGGCAAATAAAGCTGCTTCCCAGTTTGAACCTTCATCACATTCACCGTCACTCATTAACACATAAACTGTGTGTTTATCTTGGTTGATTTTAGCGCCGAGTGCCATACCCGTGGCAACAGGCAAACCATGCCCTAAAGAACCTGTAGAGAATTCCACACCTGCAATGCCCTTATGCGACACATGTCCAGATAAATTAGAGCCATCCTGATAATGTGTTTTCAATTTCTCTATTGATATAAACCCACTTTCAGCAAGTGCTGCATACACACCAGCTCCAGCATGCCCCTTGCTTAGAATAAACCTATCTCTACCCTGCCATTTTGGATTATCAGCCTTGTAGTTTAATACCGAGCCATACAAAACTGCCAAAATATCAGCAATAGAAAGTATCGAGCCAATATGTGAACTCCCGCCAGAACTGGTCATATTAATGGCATGTCGCCTAATATTATGCGCGAGTACTTTAGTCATTATAAAAACCTCTAATACATTGACAGACATAGTCAACTTCATCATCTGTAATTGACATGTTAAGTGGTAACAATAAACTTATGCGCATAATATTTTCAGTAAAAGGCATTGACTGGGTGAAGCCTAAATCTTTGAATTCATGCACTGCTTTACCGCCCCACTGAATTAAAGTGCCGACACCCTTATTTGATAAATACTCTTTTAATTCATCACGATTTGGAACTTCAACTTCATAATTCTGGAATATATCAAAGTGGTCTATATCGCTATTAACTGTAGGTGGCAAAATCACACCGTCAATCCCATTTATACCATTGTAATACAAAGTAGCTATTTCCCTTCTACGCCCAATAATCTTCTCGTAATCATCAAAAAAATAATTCAAAATCGCCGCCTGTAAATTATCCAACCGACTGTTATACCCCCAAATACTCACATTACCATCTTCACCACGCCCATGATCACGCATCAACTTAACCGTATTATAAATCCCCACATCATTCGTCAAAATAGCGCCACCATCACCAAAACACCCAAGTACCTTAGCAGGATAAAAACTAATACAACCGCCCAAACCAAACGAACCTGCCGATCGACCTTTATATTTTGCACCCAGCGCTTGTGCAGAATCCTCATATACCTGCAAACCATATTTATCAGCAATCGTTAGAATGCTGTCCATATCTGCCACACGACCATTCAACTGTGTTGGCATAATTGCCTTGGTCTTCGGCGTAATTGCCCTTTCAACTGAAACTACATCCATCAAATGATCTACCCCAGCATCCACTGGCACTGGCGTCGCCCCTGTGAATTTAATTGCTGATGCCGTCGCCACCATTGTGTGTGTGCAAAATATTACCTCATCGCCAACACCTACCCCCCCCGCTTTTAGTAATAACTGCATAGCATCCGTTGCATTAGCAACACCCAATACATACTTAATGCCTGTGTATTCTGATAGTCTTTGTTCAAATTGAACCAAGTCATTTTGCATAATAAATGCGCCACACTCTGCCACTTTCTGAAACACATCGGTCAACTCCTCTCTATGCTGTGCAAACAAGTCTGGGTAATTAAAGAAGGGGATGTTATTCATTATTTTGTCACTATCATTACAAATTTAAACGCTGATCTCTTGATGGTAAAAATCTTATCAATATTATTTACTATTTTAGTAGATAACTGTTCTCCAAATATTTTATTCATTAAAGGCACTAAATAAGATATAGATCCAAAAAATTGAGTTTCAATCTTATCAAACTTTTGCCCATACTTATCCAATAATTTTAAATCAGGTGTCCTCTCTATCACGCTTAAACTACGCTCACCCTTTAAATAATGAATATAACGATTGAAGCGATAAATAGGGTTATTATTCAAAGAATCAATAACAATAAAAACACCTTTAACTTTCAGTACTCTATGAATTTCATTAAGCACTTTATCGTTATCCCCATAACTCAAACTGCCAGCACTCACTATTGCATCAAAGGATTGATCTGCAAAGGGTAATTTTTCCATATCTGCCACTTGAGTGGTCAGTTTGTTTGTATTAAATCGTTTGTCCATCACACTTAATGAATGCTCTGAAATATCAGTCGCATATACCTTTGCCCCAGTCGCCAATAAAAACTCTGTATTTTCACCCATACCTGCACCAATTTCTAAAACATTAGCAGACTCATAAACATACTCTTGAATCATTTTTCGATAATAAATATATGGCACCCTCAAAGGCAACGCCAACTCATCAATATTAAGAATACTATTGTTTTCAAAAGCGCCGATAGCACTATTGTTATAACGATTTTTTTCTATTTCCTTATCATTCACTAGCAAAGTCTCACAGTTTTCTTATCATTTTAAAAATCACCTTCATTAAGACACTCGGCAACATTCGAATAACAAACCCAACAGACACATTCCTAACCATTTCAAAAAAATTTAAAAACCCCATTTTATAAAAATCCACCTGCACATCTGCTTCAAACATCGCATTTTTCAAACCACCTCTGCGCACCTGTTGTTCATTGCCCATGCGCACACTCACTAACGACTCTTGTAGATTATAAATCTTTGCCCCAGCCATAATCAACTTAACGAATAAATTATAATCTTCACTAGTTCTATACTTAGCATAATTACCCACATTCAGTACCCAAGATTTCTTATACATTGCCGTCACATGATTAACAGGACTTCTGCCTTTGGCAAATGCCACTATCTCATTATGCTGCTCAGGAGTTCTTCTGTAAGATATTATCTGAGTTTCGTTAAACTCAAATTCCCCTATCCAAGCACCGCAAACATCAACATCTTGATTCTCAAATACTGCCAACTGTTTCTCAAACCGCTTAGGCAATGACACATCATCTGTATCCATCACCGAAATCAACTCACAATTACACATCTCTATACCAATATTCTTAGCAGCACCAACACCAACATTTTCTTTAAGGGAAACAACCTGCAAGGTATTAGTCAGCCTCTCTTTCCATTCTCTAATAGCCTGATAGAGCCCATCAGTCAACGGACCATCCTCTACCAAAACCACCTCATTAGGCTTGACAGTCTGCTCATCCCACACACTCTGCATCGCCCTATTAAAGCTCTGCACCTCTTCTTTGTAGTAAATTGATATTAATACCGAAAACTTCATAAACTTTAATTACCCCTTAGGAAGATTTTAATTCTTCTAAAAACCGCCCTCCAAAAAAATAACTTTCCAGCAAAGTAAAAAGACCTTAATAATAAAAACTTAAAGACAACTCTATTTCTCCATGAAAATAAATTTACTTTATCTTGTTTTGGAAGCCATTTTCTCCATAAATCATATCGCATTGCAACAAAAAAATCTTGGTTCTTACCTATCCCTTTTTTTGCAATATAATTTAATAAGGCAATACCACCAACTGTATCTTCTATATTGCTATCATTTTCATCGTGAACCCTATAATACATCAAAGTATCTGGAAGCCAAACAATCAAACCGTATTTCAACATAGTACCTAATAAAATAACATCGAAATATTTAGCGCCTGGAAGCGATACCAACGATATTTTCTTTAAAAAATTTGTACAATACATATAACTTGGAAATGGAGTAATTCCTCCATTTCCTGGGCTATATTGTTCTAAAAAATCCTTTTCATTATCGAACTCTTTATAAGTTTCAAAATAATAAGCCTTATCCTTAGATTTTGAAATACTATTCTTACATAAAAATGCATTACATCCCACAGCAGACACGCCTTCTTTTTGAATGAATGGAAACATAGTCTCAACATAGTCAGGGTGCATAATATCGTCGTCATGAAACATAACTATATACCTTTCTTCGCATTCAGAAATAATCAACTGAAAATGTTCTCTTGCGGGTACTGGTGGATTTCTACGAATATATTCAAAGTTATGGCTCGGATAATCTCGTTCAATCATCTCTCTAACTTCTTCTTGCTCAGAATTATCAGATACAATTACTTTAATTGTCACCTTTGATAGATTTTGATTTAATACTGAATCAAGCGACTCTTTGAGATATTTTGCTCGGTCCCTTGATAAAATAACAATTTGAACTGTTTCTTTCATACAATTAAGGCAGTCTTCATTTCTATAATAACACCTTCTAATGCAGTATTTTCAGGATTATACCCCATTTTTTCTGCCTTTTTATAAGTTGAATAATAATGCATTTTAAAGCCCGTAGCATTGACTATATTAACAACCTTGTCAATAGAATAATTCAAGCCAAATTGCTGTTGCAATTCAGCCAACAAATCAAATTTTGATATTGGCGTCTGAGTATAGCAATCTAAAGCTGTATTAATTGGCTTATAATCAATAACCGATTGCACTAGATGATAAAAATCAGGTGGCGTAATAAAATCTCTAACAATATTATCCGCAGAAGTTTTAAAGACTTTTTTATTTTTTATAGTACGCACTATATCAGTAATCAAAAATCGAGCATCCATATCTTGCGTATGACTAAAATAGTTAAACACTCTGATATCAACAATAGGAAAATTAGACAGCGCTCTATGCTTAGCCTCTGCATACAACTTAGCCAGTGTATACCAATCAGTTGATTTAAGGTTGTTAATATCTATCGTAGCAACTGTATTTTCATTGACTGGATCTTGATAATTACCACCATAAACTGCGCCACTACTCAAAAAAATATATTTAGTTTCCTTATGCAACTTAAGATACTCAAGCACCATATCATCATATTGCTCGGTTATTTTAAAAATATCACCACCCATATTTTGGGCTTTTACTGGATCACCAATTCCAACAAAATTAATAATGACATCATATTTTTGATTATTATTAAAATTGAAGTATTTTTGAACTTGACACTTATCACTCAAATTTTCATCATCAATCCATTTACTTAATAATTTTACATTGCGACCAAAAAGCAAGAAATTGTAGTCTTTGTTTTTTGAAAAAGACAAAATTAAATCTTGTGCTATTTGACTGGTTGCACCTAAGATTATGATTTTCATAATTTATCTATTCTTAAAATTGATTTTATTATGAATTTTTTAGAAGTCCTAACAGTATTCCTTAAATATTCTTGAGCGCCTGTAGTTGCAATATATTTATCTTTAACTCCAACCTCAACTAAAGTGATATACTCCCCAATACCTGCATGAGCCTTGCTTAATATAAATCTATCTCGTGTTTCTAGTTTTAAATTTTGAGCATCATAGCCTATAACTTTTCTATGTAAGACCGCCAAAATATCAACAATAGGAGGCACAGATTCAATATATGCACTACTCCCCTTATTAACCATATTGATAGCATTAGGACGATTTTTTATTACCAACTCTTGTGTGTTCATACTTACAATTTACCCTACAAACTCTTGTATCTTTTCAGCAATAAAATCCAACTGCCCTACACCCAATGCAGGATAAATACCTAACCATAAGGTTTTATTCATCGTAATATCCGTATTGGTCAAATTACCTACAATTCTATATTCAATATCTTGAAAATAAGGCTGTTTGGTTAAATTACCAGCAAATAATAATCTTGTGCCAATTTTATGACTGTCTAAATATTGAGTGAATTTAACTCTATCAATATTGTCTTTTAAAGTAATAGGAAACCCAAACCATGAAGGCTCTGAATTTTCGGTAACCTGTGGTAAATCAATAAATTGAGTCAAGCCACTTAATTTGTTTTTAAGGTAAGCAAAATTTTCATTGCGTTTTTTAATAAATTCTGGCAATCTTTTTAATTGTGCCAAACCACAGGCTGCTTGCATATCGCTAATTTTAAGATTATAGCCAAGATGTGAATAAGTGTATTTATGGTCATAACCATACGGCAAATCGCCTAGTTGTTGTTCAAAACGCCTCTCGCAAGTATTGTCACAGCCTGGGTCGCAATAACAATCTCTACCCCAATCTCTAAATGATTCTGCAATTGTCATTAGTTCTGCATTGTTAGTAAATACTGCGCCACCCTCTCCCATTGTAATATGGTGTGCCGGGTAAAAACTACAAGTAGCAATATCGCCAAATGTCCCGACATGTTGGTTATTGTATTTTGCACCTAATGCATCGCAACAGTCTTCAACAAGCCAAAGATTGTATTTGTCGCATAACATCTTAACCTTGTCTAAATTATATGGATTGCCTAAAGTATGCGCCAACATAATAGCTTTAGTTTTTGGTGTGATTGCCGCTTCAATTAAATCTGCATCAACATTGTGCGTTTCTAAATCCACATCAACAAATACAGGGATAGCGCCAAATTGCACAATTGGATTAACCGTTGTAGGAAAACCTGCAGCAACACCAATGACTTCATCGCCTTTTTTAATGGCTCTGTTGCCTAATTTTGGCGATGTTAGTGTAGCAAATGCGACTAAATTGGCAGATGAACCTGAATTAACCGTTATTAAATGCTTGATATCGATAAACTCAGATAGTTCTTTTTCAAATTTACGATTAAAACGCCCAGTAGTCAGCCAACCATCTAACGATGCATCCACCATATATTGTAATTCAGTAGCACCTATTACTTTCCCCGATGGCGGAACAACACTTCTACCTGGCTTAAAAGTTTTTTCCATATATTTTAAATCTGCAAACTCTTGTACAAGTTCTGTGATTTCTAACCTTAACTCTTCAGCGGTTTTCATTATTCATATCTCTTGTGTATTCTTCAATTTCTGCCAGGCACACAGCTTGCATATTTTCTTTATTAAGCCAAGCCCTGTGCCAGTCAATAATCCTTTCCAGTGTATAACTTAACTCCCATACTGGTTTCCAACCAAGCTTTAATTTTACTTTTGTAATATTCAACTTCAAAAAATCCGCCTCATGTGGGTTGGCATTTTTGTCAAGACTCCAATGAGAGTCAGGCCATTTTAATGTCATTTTATCTAAAATCCAATCTACTGGCTGAACATCTTGCTCATTAGGTCCAAAATTCCAACCTTCAGCATATTTGCCTTGATTTTTATAAAGCTTTTCAAGTAAAATTAGATATCCTGATAATGGCTCTAAAACATGTTGCCAAGGGCGTGTGGCTTTAGGATTGCGAATAATAACTGACTCATTTTTTTCAAACGACCTTAAAATATCGGGTATCAACCTATCATCCGCCCAATCGCCACCACCAATAACATTACCCGCTCGGACTGATGCTATGCCGATACCCTGCTCTTGTAAAAAAGAACGCCTATAGGTTGAAGTGACTAATTCTGCACAACCCTTACTGCTACTATAAGGGTCGTAACCTCCCATTGAATCTGTTTCTATATAGCCTTCTTTGCGAGAATCGTTTTCATAGCATTTATCCGTTGTAATATTCACAATAGCCTTTAAGTTAGAGCAATTTCGCGCTACCTCCAAGACTTTAGCCGTGCCAATAACATTAACTTCATAAGTTTCAACTGGATTATCATAAGAATACCTGACCAGAGGCTGTGCTGCCATATGTAGCAAAATATCAGGATTAAAAGTTGTCATACTTTTATGTAGTTTGTCTTGGTTTCTAATGTCACCAATCTCTGAGGTGACAATTGACTCAATTTTTGCCTCATTGAATAATGAAGGTGATGTCGGTGGATTGAGCGCATAACCTTTTACTTCTGCACCTAATGAAGTCAACCATAAAGACAACCAACTGCCTTTAAAGCCAGTATGTCCTGTGAGAAATACGCGTTTACCTTTCCAAAAATCTTGGCTTATCATTATCAATTACCAAGTCTTCCATGGGGCACGACCCTCACCCCAAAGCTCTTGTAAATACACTTTGTCACGCAATGTATCCATTGGCTGCCAAAAGCCTTCATGTGTAAATGCCATTAAATTATCATCTTTAGCTAGGCCTTGCAATGGCGCTTGCTCCCAAGTGCAATCATCACCAGAAATTCGTTTTAAAACCTTTGGAGAAAGCACAAAAAAACCGCCATTAATTAAAGCACCATCGCCTTTAGGTTTTTCCACAAATTTTTTAATTTGGTCATCCTGTATATCTAATGCACCAAATCTGCCTGGTGGGTAAGTGGCAGTTAGTGTTGCATCCTTACCATGCTCTTTATGAAATGCTATCAACGCTGAAATATCAATATCTGACACACCATCGCCATAAGTAAAGCAAAAAGCCTCTTCATTTTTTACATATTCTGCCACTCTACCTAGCCTACCACCTGTCATAGAATTATCACCTGTATCAATCAAAGTAACAGTCCAAGGCTCCGCACCCTCTTTATGCACTTCCATAGCATTGGTTTTCATATTAAAGGTAACATCCGACTGATGTAGAAAGTAGTTGGCAAAATATTCTTTAATAACATAACCTTTGTAGCCACAACAAATGACAAAATCATTAATACCATGAGTGGAATACATTTTCATAATATGCCATAAAATCGGCTTACCACCAATTTCCACCATTGGTTTTGGCTTGACACTTGTTTCTTCACTTAAGCGCGTACCCAAACCTCCTGCTAAAATTACTGCTTTCATAATTTACCCCTCTCTTTAATTAATATCATCTGAAATTACTTGTACAATAGTATTTGCAAAATTTTCAGCACTGAATTTATAAGCCTCTTTACTCTTTAAATAGTTCTCAATTGCATCAATGTATTCAAGATACTTGTCATCGGATAAATTTGTAAGGTAATCATATAATGACTTATAATCTTCAAAATCCCTCTTATCTATAAAACATTCTTTTGGAATGTGGTCAGTTATATTATTCGCCCCCCAATATATAGGTACACACCCCGCAAAAAAACAATCAAATATTTTTTCTGTAATGTATCCCGGTATATCTCTTGCATTTTCATAGCATATTGAAAATTTATATTTTTCCAATGTATCCTTTTTAGAATCTATTTTTCCCTTGTAGCTTGGATAGTTTGGCTTAAACATTTTTGATAAGCCTGTTATTCTAAACAAATACCTAATGTATTTATTGCTTGATACATACCTATCCCAATCTATCCCATAAAAATCAAAATCTTCTGGGTGGTTTTTTTCAAACCATTTGATTGCCTCCACCCTTTTACTGTAAAGCTCCAACGGGTGATTTATTTTTTTATTTCCAGCTATAAGTGTACAAAGTTTCTTCTTTTTAGATATATCTTTTTTTATATCTTTTATTATTTTTTGAGATAAGTTTAATTTAATGTATTTTTTACCATTTTCAATATCATCACTCCAAGTAAATATTCTCTTAAAAAAAACACGCTTCTTTGCATCCCAGTTATCTATTCTAATTAATTGGCTTTCAAAAATCACTAAGTACTTAGGTGAGTCAGTTTGAAATACTTTTTTTACATATTTATTTGTCATTCTTGGAAAGTCAAAAAATATAAAACCATCCATATCGTTAAAATTATCAATTAAATCCAGTGTCATAAAATCAATATTATTATGTTTACCTTTAATGTATAACTGATTAAGTGGTTCTAACAAATTATCACCAACTCCAGCATCTTTATTTAATAACAAGTAATTATTAGTATTGAGTACTTCGTAATAATTCCACACGCCTATTTTTTTCATCCGTATTTTACCAACGACCTTATAGAACTATATATTTTTGGTAAAAACTTTTTTATAAACATAATTATTGGGCTTAAAAATACTTTACAAACGAGTAACTTAAATTTAAATATTCCGTAAAAACTAATATGATTTTTTATATACCCCTCGGCATAAATACGATTAACTTCCGCAATTTTGTCTTTAGATTTTATTGACCAAAGTGTTAAATTAACAATATTAGCCCAATCATTTAAAAATAATTTTTTAATATCTTCTTTAAATAATCCTGCTAATAACACATACCCAAAATAACTTTTACTGTACCACTCTTGCATTGCGGCAGGCATCTCAATTTGAGGTGAAAACATCTTCTTTTCTGATATTCTACAAATTTTTGCTTCTTTGTTTTTAAAGCTATCTATCAGTACAGCCAAATGTGCAAAACAAGTATATATATGCTGAAACCCAACTGGTATAGATGTCTTTATAAAATCTGTTTTATAAATTACATAACTAATTAAACCAGCTCCATCTGGATTTTTAAGTGCACTTTTGAAAAATTCTTTTTGATCCCAATTCTGAAACTCAATATTCTCTCTATCTTTAATTGTAAAAAACAAAACATCTATATCGTGATTTAAAATCTCCATTATTTTTGATATACTGCCTTCCATCAAAATATCGTCATCACTCAAAATCCAAAGATAACTGCCTTTATCTACATGTAAAAATCCACTCATAATATTGGTATCTGAAAGTAAATTAGTTACGTTTCTGTTATAAGTCAGATTATTATCAGTACAGTATTTTTCAATGTTTTTATATCCTTCAATATCCGTTGAATTATTATCACTTATAACAACCTTAATATCGCTGGTCATCTCTTCATTGATAACTTTTAACTGACTCATTAAACTGTCAGCACGATTATAAGAGGGTATATAAATTTATTAATTTTTTCATTGCTAAGTAGTGTATTGAAATTTATGGAAAATATCGTCTATCTGCAATAACTGCCCAGAAGCCTCGCCAAAAAAAATACCGGCTCAATTGAAGCCAAAAATACAACCTTTAGAAAAAGCCTTCTTTCGTCCTGTCAAACAGGACTCAAAGTGTAAAACTTCAAACCCTATTTTCCAAAAATATTTTTTAATTTTAGTTTTTAAATTCATTTTTATACCTTTTTTACTGTGTTAAATTTTAAGTTCAGCCCGTAGCATTATACAAGGGGATTAAGTATTTTAAATGGGTTTTGACTAGTTATACAAAATTCAAAAAACAACTAAACCAAAAAACTCCACTCCCTACTATACAAATTTTTAATAAAACGGCGAATTCAACCCATAAGTGCAACACTTCCATTTAAAAAATAGTCCTTGCCAGTCATCTTGGCAAAGACCTCAAATGGGGTCTTGTACCCCAAGCATTTCCTAGGTCTATTATTCATTAAATCTGTTGCCCTAAATGCTTCTTTCTCACTCACATTATCCAAAGCCATTCGCTTAGGGAAGAATTGCCTTAACAGTCCATTGTGATTCTCGTTTAAGCCCCTTTCCCAACTATGATACGGCTTGGCAAAGTAAGTGTTACAGTCAAGATTTTCTGCTAGCTTTTCATGCCAACTAAACTCCCTGCCATTGTCAAAAGTCAAGGTTTTGACCCAATGTTTAAGTGGAGTGAGTCGTTTATTGATAGCGTCATTTGCATTTTGTGCGGTTTTGTTGACAATGGGTAGTGCAAGATATAGCCTACTCTTACGCTCAGCAAGAGTGGCAAAGCCACCTTTGTGTCCTTTACCAATAACCAAGTCAACTTCCCAGTCGCCAATGCGAGTGCGAGCATCAACAATACTGGGGCGCTCATCAATGTCAATGCGATTAGGTATCCTACCTCGATAATCATTTTTGCCATAGCGTTTTCGATATTTCTTATGCTGATGGCGTAGGTATTTGTAAAGCGCTCCGCCTACCGCTTTGTCTTGCAAGACAAAGCGGTAGGCGGTTTCAGTGCTAATTTTAATCTTTTTATCTAATTCCAAGCGTCCCATGATTTGTTCAGGACTCCAATATTCTTTTAGCTTTTCACTAATGTAATTTTTAACACAATCTGTGAGTTTNGCTTCATCACTTAGGTTGTACCAAGCCTGAAGGATAAGAATTTTAAACATCATCAGTGGTGGGTAAGCTGGTGCACCAGGTACTGACGAGTATAGGCTTGAGAGGGTTTGCTCTATCTCATTCCAATTGATGATGTTGTGAACATCGTCAAGCTCTGATAGGGATTTTTGTTCGATAACTAAGGCATCTGCAAGTGAGGATTGTTGGGTGTTTTTCCAAGACATTTGGTGTTGTTTTTAGGGTTGTTTTAGATAGGTGTTATTTTACCAGATTGGTGGTTTTTGGTTGATTTATGCAAAGGTCTCTTATTATCATTTTCTTGTTTCAATGCACTATCGTAGGATTGCTAATATTAATTTGCTGACATTGTTCTGCCACTAAAAAACGATGTTCAGCATTGCAAACAATAATTGGGCTTGCAAGATTATCCAGCCCATTTAAACGCAAGATAGTCTCTTGCAACATTGTATTATCACCTGCAAGCGGTAAATACTGCTTAGGATATTGCTTTCGGGATAACGGCCAAAGGCGTGTCCCATAGCCACCTGAAAGGATTACTGGGATAATTGTATTTTGAGATTTCATATAGACATTATTGAGTAATTTTTTTGTCTTTTATTTCAAAAACTTTGTCACAACCTTTAATTGTACTTAAGCGATGAGCAATAATAATTAAAGTTTTATCTTTACTGATTTTATAAATTTCATCCATAATTTTTTGCTCTGTTTCATCGTCTAATGCACTGGTTGCCTCATCCAAAACTAACACTTCTGGCTCTCTGTATAAAGCTCTTGCAATAGCAACGCGTTGTTTTTGTCCGCCACTTAACTGTATTCCACCCTCGCCAACTAAGGTATTTATTCCTTCTTTAGTTTGCAGAAAATCAAAAATATTGGCTTGCTTTAAAACCTTTTCTAACAAAGTATATTCTAACCTTCTGCCAAAACAGACGTTGTCAGCAATTGTGCCATCAAACAAATACACTTGTTGTGGAATATAGCCGATTTGTGCGCGCCAATTTTGTAAATTAGACTCATCCAATACAATATCATCAATTTTAATTTCCCCTTGATTTTGCTGATGCAATCCAATAATTAAATTCACTAAGGTGCTTTTACCAGATCCACTTTCACCAATAAATGCAATTTTTTCACCCTTATTTATAGTTAAATTTATATCACTTAAAACTGTTTTTTCTTGATAGTGAAAACCAACATTCATTAGTTCAATTTTATGATTGAATGGAATATTTTTGTCTTTTAAATTTTCTTGAGTAGTTTTTAATTCTTCGCCAATAATGTCAATTGACTTATGATAATACATCAGTTCGTTATACTCATTAACAATACGATTAACCGATGGTAGTAGACGGTATAAAGCTAATACAAATAAACTTAAAATTGGCAAAATATACGATATATTAGATTGCTTAAAGTACAACAGGACCACTAGCAATAAGACGATTAAAGAAAAGCCACTGGTTTCTATAAACAATCTTGGAAAGTCATTTAAAAAATTGTAGCTTGCATTTGCTTTTGCGTATTTATTAACTGTTGTAGAAAAATCGCTTTCAATATCTTTCAGCCTATCTTTATTTTGTAATTTAATATGCTCAAAATTACCAAATACTCTATTAATAATTTCATAAAGTTTTGCTTGAAAATTTGCCCTTACTTTGCCGACTACTTTTATTCTTTTTGAAATTGAGTGTGTTAAAAAAAGTATTTTAAGAATTAAAATTGCTGTAAATATAAGTGTTATTTTCCAACTGGCAATTAGCATTAATATATATATGAATACAGTTACAAAAATCTCAGACATTATCATTAAAGCAGAGCGAATAACTAAAGACATTAAAGATGCCTCTGTGATAATTGCCTTAGTTAGATAACTGCTATTTTTATTGGTAAAAACTCGATAAGGCATAGCTAAATAAGTTTTAAACAATCTCTTTGTTGTTCGTGCATAAAGTTCTTCTGTGAAATTAGCCATTACATAGTTATATGTCAAATTTACACCGCCTCTAAAAATGTAAAAACCAACCAAAGTCAAGCCAAAAACAATAGCGAAATTAACGTCATTCTCAAAACCGAAAAAGACAAAAATCCATTGATAGTATTGATTTTGATGAATGCTATCAAAGTTTACTGAAATATCAATAAATGGCATAATTGCCGAGATTCCAATTGTTTCTACTACTGAAACAAAAATAGAGAAAACCACCAACCAAAGTAAGTGGCGTTTGGTTTCTCTGTCTAATAATTGGCGAAGTTTTTGAAAGTAATTCATTACCCTATCTGCCGCTTAAGCTGTTCAATTTCAATCTTTAATCGCTCATATTCTTCGGTTTTTCTTTGCAAAAAATGAATGGTTAATTTAGATTTCTCACTAATACCCTGTGGGGTTAAAAGGTAAGTATATTGGGTTTTATTGCGACTGTTTTTAAAGTTTTCAACTTTAACGAGTCCTTTATCAATCAAACCTTTTAAGCAATAATTCGCCTTACCTAAACTCATTCCCAGTTTATCCGCCAAATCACGCTGTGAATAATTGGGGCTTTGCTCCAAGACTTGTAGGATTGAAAATTGATTATCTTGATTCAGCATAAAGTGCATTATACCAAAGTGTTCAATAGTTGAACATTGAAAATGACTTGCAGATCTTCTGTTGATAATACCACCAAAACAAAACAGTAGTAATCAGGGGCATGCTCATCAATCGCATTAAAGCATTTTTTGCTTACATCTTGTTTCATTATTCTCACCTCTACTATAAAATCAGGCTTTATTATCAAATCCAAATTCATGACTGCAAACTATCCAGAGAGAGAATATTCAAACTTTATGATTGCCCTATTATTGGCTTTTCCCGTATTAATCAACTCGGTTAAAATTTTTGGTAATTTGATTTTATTTATCTTTGTAATTTTGGGGGTTTATATTTCGATCTCTGAAAAGAAGAACCCATTTCAAATGCCTGAATTAAAATTATTTTCTTGGCTTATGGTTGGTTATTTTGGGGTAATGTTATTTTCCATGTTAGTCGCCGATGGGCTGAATGCTGAGTTTTATCATCTCGGTAGAAAGCTACATTTTTTATTGGCGCCCTTTATTGCGCTCGCACTTTTTCAGATAGATTTACCGCTTAAAAGATTATTATTAAGCCTTAAATTTGGCTTGATTATTATAGGCATTATTGCCTTAGTCTACTCTTTAGGTTTTACTGAAAAAATTAGCATGATTAATATAAATATATTTGGTGATATCACTGTCGCTATGCTATTTTTATCTATTGTACAGGTATTTAAAGAAACACCAAAAGAACGCATTATTACCTTTATTGCAGTACTATTAGGTGGCTATGCATTGTTTTTATCGAGCAGTCGTGGCTCTTGGGTATCATTTATCATTCTGTCTATAATTTACATTGGTTTGATTTATAAGCCATTTTTACAAAGTGGTAAAAGTAAGCTATCTTTGGTGCTATTGCTTGCAATTTTCCTTGGATTTATTAGCACTAACAGCAAAATACAAGCAAGGGTTTCTCAAACCATCACTGCCGTCCAAAATTGGGATTCTGAAAGCAAAACAATCACTTCTGCGGGTGAAAGATTAAACATGTGGGTAACAGGCTTAAAGGCTACCCAAGATTCACCTTGGCTAGGTCACGGCTACAGAAATGCTAACGATGCCACCCAAAAATACACAGCCCAAGATATTGGGTATACACATCTACACAATGAGTACATCACTAGCTTAGTCTCTGCGGGTGTTATCGGTTTACTGGCATTATTAACACTACTATTCACGCCAATGGTTATTTTTTACAAACAATTAAATAATAATAAAAATTATCACTATGCATTGATGGGTGTCTTATTGTGTGTTGGGTATACTACATTTGGCTTTACCCATATTGCTCTTGGTGAGGAGCATATTAATGCTTTTTATGTATTGTTTATGGGTTTTTTACTGCCCAAAATGATGAGAGGGCATTAGAAAGATTGTTCTATTTTTTTGCCTTTAATATTATTGATACAAATCTTAGATTCACATCATAAGTGCAACACTCAATTAGTCGGTCAAAGGGTATATTAACCACCCTTAATCCGACAAGAAAAAGGAGTGAAACATGCAAAAATATACACAATTGACCTACGAACAAAGATACCATATTTACCTGCTAAA
>NZ_UEXF01000027.1:27215-53871 GCF_900127505.1 thiotrophic endosymbiont of Bathymodiolus puteoserpentis (Logatchev)
AAACTCACAGATTGTGTTAAAAATTACATTAGTGAAAAGCTAAAAGAATATTGGAGTCCTGAACAAATCATGGGACGCTTGGAATTAGATAAAAAGATTAAAATTAGCACTGAAACCGCCTACCGCTTTGTCTTGCAAGACAAAGCGGTAGGCGGAGCGCTTTACAAATACCTACGCCATCAGCATAAGAAATATCGAAAACGCTATGGCAAAAATGATTATCGAGGTAGGATACCTAATCGCATTGACATTGATGAGCGCCCCAGTATTGTTGATGCTCGCACTCGCATTGGCGACTGGGAAGTTGACTTGGTTATTGGTAAAGGACACAAAGGTGGCTTTGCCACTCTTGCTGAGCGTAAGAGTAGGCTATATCTTGCACTACCCATTGTCAACAAAACCGCACAAAATGCAAATGACGCTATCAATAAACGACTCACTCCACTTAAACATTGGGTCAAAACCTTGACTTTTGACAATGGCAGGGAGTTTAGTTGGCATGAAAAGCTAGCAGAAAATCTTGACTGTAACACTTACTTTGCCAAGCCGTATCATAGTTGGGAAAGGGGCTTAAACGAGAATCACAATGGACTGTTAAGGCAATTCTTCCCTAAGCGAATGGCTTTGGATAATGTGAGTGAGAAAGAAGCATTTAGGGCAACAGATTTAATGAATAATAGACCTAGGAAATGCTTGGGGTACAAGACCCCATTTGAGGTCTTTGCCAAGATGACTTTTTTAAATGGAAGTGTTGCACTTATGGGTTGAATTCGCCAAACTGGCATGAATATTTTTAAACAAATGCAAGGTCTGAGGAATTATTGCGCCCCATGAGCGGTAAAAGGGTAAAAAGTAAGAAAACAAACGCTAAAAGCGCAGATTTAAGGGTGATTTTTTAGGTTTTTAGGTAAAAATATGGAAAGTTTTTTAAAAAATGAATGAAAGTAAATTGGAAGGTAGAAATTATGAATTATTCAAAGGTTCCCTATTAAACAAACTAAGCACTTTAATACAATTGCCATCCGAGTTTCACAGAGACACTGAATATACCACAATATCAAAGTTAGTCCAGTGAATTCTCTACCTTCTCAATCGTCACATTGCTTACTACATTACACTAAATCACAATATTAGAACGACAAACTAACGCACATCTATTCATACGATTTTTAAATTTTTCGTTTGATAAGTGAATGCACCCCATAACTCGCCATTACTTGAGTACTCTTTTATGTAATTCAGCTCCCCATACTGCGATTGAACCATCGGCTTTAACGGCAGTAAAAACACTGTTAGCTGAATGAATTTCAATATAACCACTGTCAGTAGGTGCGCCTGAACCGCCAGCAAAATGTAAACCCCACACTGTAATCGAGCCATCGGCTTTAAGGGCGGCAAAGGAATACGCAGTTGAATAAATCTTGATATAACCATTGTCAGTGGGTGCACCTATGCCGCCAGAATCTGAGTCACCCCACACTGTGATTGAGCCATCGGCTTTAACAGCGGCAAAAGCATCCCTAGTTGAATAAATTTTGGTATAGCCTTTGTCAGTGGGTGCACCTATGCCGCCAGAATTTGAGTCGCCCCACGCTGTGATTGAGCCATCGGCTTTAAGGGCGGCAAAGGCATATGTAGCTGGATAAATCTTGGTATAGCCATTGTCAGTAGGGGCATTTGCGCCACCATAACCTGAATAACCCCACACTGTGATTGAGCCATCGGCTTTAAGGGCGGCAAAGGAAAACCCAGTTGAATAAATTTTGGTATAGCCATTGTCAGTAGGGGCACCTACGCCACCATAATTTGAGTCGCCCCACGCTGTGATTGAGCCATCGGACTTAAGGGCGGCAAAGGCACTAGAGGTTGAATAAATCTTGGTATAGCCATTGTCAGTAGGGGCATCTGCGCCACCATAATAACCGCTACCCCACACTGTGATTGAGCCATCAGCTTTAAGAGCGGCAAAGGCGTTAAAAGTTGAATAAATCTTGGTAAAGCCTTTGCCCATAGGTGCGCTTGTGCCTCCATTATCTGAGTTACCCCACGCTGTGATTGAACCATCAGCTTTAAACGCGGCAAAGGCACTAGAGGTTGAATAAATATCGGTATACCCACTGTCAGTGGGTGCACTTGCACCTCCAAAATTTGAGCCGCCCCACGCTGTGATTGAACCATCAGCTTTAAGAACGGCAAAAGCACTCCTAGTTGAATAAATCTTAGTGTAGCCACTGTCAGTAGGTGCATCTGTACCACCATAACTACTACTGCCCCATACCGTGATTGAGCCATCAGCTTTAAGCGCAGCAAAGGCCTCTTTATTAGGATAGTTTGGCGTATTAGACAATCCATCAAAATCATTAAAGTAGCTAGAATAATCCACCTCGGAAAAACGCAAAAGATCAACGCCCATAACCTGAACTTCTGCTAGAGACAGAAAGTTTTTATCAAGTAACTGGACTCTAACATAACGACCTTGTTTGCCCTGTGTGCCTAATTTAATGATTTTTTTGGGATTAGGGGTGACATGAAAGTCTTTTCGGTAAACATGGGTGCTAAAGTCTGCTGTATTGGAAACACTGACTTGGTAATTGCTTAGCCTATCTACACAGCAATCGGTGCGATTGTAGATAATGATTTGATTGATATTTTTCTTACTGCCCAGATCAACCTGCCACCAGGCACCTTGTTCCTTTTGGGTGTGAGTTATGCTATTAGTGTACGACACCCTTGGTGTCGCCATTAACTGCTTGTGAAGCATGATAAAGAGTGGTGTTATAGTTACTGGATTGCGTGGCAGGTCTGCCAAGAGCCAAGTTAATGTCAGCGGCATGAACGGTGGTAAATAAAGCAGTGAAAAAAAATGCTGTTAATAATACAGTGCGATTAAGAAAATTATTTATATAGGATGCGGACATAGTTTCTCCTTGTTATTTTTAGGAATTTAAAATACTAAATGCTAAGATAAAAATATAAGCACTTTGACGCCTACATTCTAACAATCCATGATATTGTAGATTTTTTGTTGGTTGATTAGATAGTTGTTATTTTATTGGATTGGTGTAATTTAGGTTGATTTATACAAAGGTCTCTTCTAGCACCTATAAAGCTTTTTTATCTATTGCCTTACCAATGGTTTACTTAGGCAGCACTTGCCCAAGAAAATGCCATTTGACAATCTTGAAGAACAACAAGTCAACAAAAAGTTGCACTTAGAATTTGAATTTAGGAGTTACAATTATTGTCTGCATTAAAAGTATGTAAAAAATAACAGATATTTACCATAATGCTAAATATCAAGTCTTATTGACAAGTTTTTATTAAAAACCAAGCAAACATATTTGATTTTATTTAAAATACAGCGTGTCAGGGCAATAATACCTTGTACTAATAGTTAGGCAATCAAGGGAACAAAAAAATTGAGTTCATCTGAATTATTTAAAATTGCAAACACACTTAATCCATTCGTAGAATGTGATTCTGACGAAGCTAACGCCTTGATTAAATCAGCAACCAAGATTGCTAAATCCTGGTCAGGTTCATGGCTTGGTTACCATTCACGAGTTTATTACAAAAATTTTGAAACTCCTCCAGTGGGTGCAGTTTTCAGTCAGGAGTGGGGTTTAATAGATTCATCAATGGGTACAAAAGGAGTTTGGCGCGAGCAACTTTTCGATGATGTGGTTACCTTAATTTATAATAATGCTGAAAATCCTTCACTTGATAACGCTTTAGAAGCGGCAAATTTTGCACAAGAAGTCTTTGATGAAGCACAAACATCAGCTCTATCTCTGGCGCATGCAAATTTCAACCTAGAAACGGACAAATTTCTAGCTAAAATAGTTGAAGAAATTAATGCAACAAGGATAAATGATTTTATTGCGCATTGTCGACCTCAGGGGGGGCATAAGATCACGAGATAGTGTAGCAATAGAGAAAGGTAGAGTGACTCCACCACACATATTCGTTTTGGCAGAAGCCAAGCATACAATCTTTCCTTTTCAAATATGCAATAAACTACAAAAATTAATTATCAAACTAGCCAACCATATTCAAAATATTGAAGGTAAAAACACAAAGAATGAAAGAATAGAAGCTAATATTTTCATTGGTCATGGCAAATCAACTAATTGGAGAGAACTTAAAGACTTTGTAAGTGATAAGTTAAAACTGCAATGGGATGAATTTAATAGAGTCCCTACTGCAGGTGTGACAAATACCACTAGACTCGCAGAAATGCTTGACCAAGCAAGCTTTGCTTTCTTGGTAATGACAGCCGAAGATGAGCAAGCTGATGGTGACCACCATGCAAGAATGAATGTGATTCATGAAGTGGGATTGTTTCAAGGTCGTCTTGGCTTTGAAAGAGCTATAGTTTTACTAGAAGAAGGCTGTAAGGAATTCAGTAATATTCAAGGCCTTGGTCAAATTAGATATCCAAAGAGTAATATCTCTGCATGTTTCGAAAAAATAAGGACGGTTTTAGAACATGAAGGTATCATTGAATAAAATAGCCAGTTATGCTGAGTGTTATGCACAAGGAAAGATATGATTGATAAACGCCCTATTGACCGCCTTCGAGACGGAGCCATATCGCTAGAAGTAAAAACACCAGATGATGATAGTGCGATCTCTATAATGATAACAGTTGGCGATAGGTTACTCGTGGTTAAAGAAAAAGGAATTTATGAAATTAAGCCCGCTGATAAAATAGATCCTGATCGAAAAAACATACAAGTGCCGAATACGGCTCAAAGAGTTTTACCTTATGGTTCAAATGAACCGTGGGTTGGTGCAGTGTTGCTAACTGGTAATGAACTTTTAAAAAAAGAGATACTGAACGAACAAGTTGACATAAAGGGTGCAATGTCTTTGGTTCTAGAGGTGACTCAAAATATTGCTGGCGCCAAAGAATTAATGAATGTTTTTAGGGGTACTCAAGACGCTGAGCTAAAGAAATACAGCATGGAAATAAAAAAAGATCACTCAGTTATATTGCCTTCCATAAGTGGACTTGCCAACAAGTGTAAAGAATTTTTCCAAAAATCTGATCATGCGCTAGATGGCTTATTTAAAATCGTAAAAATATTTTATCCAGAAATGAACAAAGGTGGATGGGACAGTTTAAAAAATAAGGTTGATAATGAAAGCACAAAAATTGATAATTTTTCCGAAGTACTAGAAAACATTTTACCTTTTCTTCATCTTGTCAGAAACGCGAGAAATTGTGTCGAACACCCTAGAATAGAACAAAAAATTATTACTACGGATTTTAGTATAAGCCCAGATAATCAACTACTACCGCCTTCTATTGAAATTGTTCACCCTAAAACCCCACAGTCAGTAGTAGCTGCTGTAGGTTTAATGAGTCAAACATGTGATTCAATAGTAGAAATTGTTGAGTCTATACTTGTATTTCTCTGCAACAGACAAATCCGACCAATTACTGGATTCCCCGTCCGAGTATATGAATTTCCAGCAGATCAAAGAATAACAGAAAATGTAAAGTATCGTTATGGCATTGCCACAGAAAACAACATCATCCATTTTGTTTAACTCGTGCCCCTAGAAAAGCACACAATAAGGCAAATGCATTCGGACAGGAAAAGTTAAACTTAGAATTTGAATGTAGGGTTTGACTTATTCGAAATAAGAAATTTTAGATTATTGAACCTTGTTAAGCTAAATGCAAAACTTTCTCAATATGTATTACAAATCAATACCTTTTTGAGCTCTGATATTAGACCTAAAAGCGTGTTTAATGTCTGCTATTTTACTAACGGTGTCAGCAACCCTGATTAAACCCTCTGAAGCAGTCCTACCCGTAATAACCACATGTTGGTTTTTGGGGCGTGCGTTGAGTGTATTTAAAATGACTTGTTCGTCTAAGTATTTGTAGTTAATCATATAGGTAAGTTCGTCAAGTACCACTAAATTAATAGCCTTATCTTTAAGATATTGCTCAGCTTGTTGCCAAGTTTCTAATGCCATTTTTTTATCAAACTCTTTGTCTTGTGTGTCCCAAGTAAAGCCTGCCTGCATAGATGTGGTATGGATATTTTCCTGTTTGGCAAAAAAAGCATCTTCGCCTGTATCTTGTGTGCCTTTTAGAAACTTGACGATGGCAACTTGCAACTCATGGCCTAATGCACGACACACCATGCCAAATGCGGAAGAAGATTTGCCCTTGCCATTACCCGTCAGTAAGACAATAATACCTTTATTTATATCTGCTTCTTTAATGCGAGCATCAATATGCGCTTTTTTGCGCTGCATTCTATCTTTGTATCCATTAGGCACTTTTTTGAAGCTTTAGCGCAGGATTAATGCGTGGTGCTAGTGTAAAGACAATAATGACTGCCACCATCCAGTACAGTGCGGTTGGGATTTCAATAATTGACCATTTTGCTATATATGCTGGGAAATCACCCCACCCTGTTTTACTATAAGTAGCAGTAAAAAAGTAATAACTGCTTGTTACTGCGAACCATTGTGTACAGGTGGCAGTGATAATAACGAATGCATTTTTAACGCTATTGTTATCAATTGCCAGCGTACTAATGGCTTTACTTATCCAAAAAATACCATAGTAAGTTAGTGGCACTAAACTATAAGCAGGGGTGATACAATTGGCACTAACACCTTGGTGTACGATCGCATAATTATCAATTGCCACGCTACTCAAAATCAGCGTGAATACCACCCAAAACTTGCGAAAATAGACGCCCGCAATAAATAAGGCAGGAATGGTGAAATCAGGCAAATGCAGGAATGATGAAAGCCAGTTGTCGTGTCCGCGCGTGGCAATCATTAAAAGCACCATAATGAGTACAGCAAATAGGGCGTTGATTTGTTTTGTCATTTTTAATCCTCTAATATTTCTTAGTTATAAAGTATAAGGTATAAATGTATTTAAACCTTATTTTACCCATTTTTTACCTTATTCGTTAAACTTGACTCTAGGTAGAGTATCGTGATTAGAATTTTTGATTGTAATAGAAATAAATGTGACAAGAATTAATAGGCGCCATAGAAAAAAACCTGCAAAACCAAAATCTTGTTGTTAATGATTCAATACACGATTGAGTATATAATTAGACACCAAATGAGTGACGCTATCAAAATTATAAAAAACGGACTATGGAGCAACAATCAAGCTTTGGTTGCATTATTGGGTTTGTGTCCACTATTGGCAGTAACCAACAATATCACCAATTCAATAAGTTTGGGGCTTGCCACCACTTTTGTATTAGTGGCTTCCAACACAACTGTTTCAATTTTTCGCAACACCATTCGCAAAGAGGTTCGTATTCCAATCTTTGTGCTACTTATCGCTTCTTTTGTAACCATTGTTGAGCTAATAATGCAATCATATTTTTACGACTTGTATTTAATACTGGGTATTTTCGTACCGCTCATTGTTACTAACTGTGCTATTTTGGGTAGGGCAGAAGCCTTTGCCAGTAAAAATACTTGGGGTAAATCAGCATTAGACGGCTTAATGATGGGGCTTGGCTTTTCAATTGTGTTGATTGTCTTAGGTGCAATGCGTGAGTTAATTGGCTCAGGTACTCTATTTGACCAATCAGCATTATTATTAGGCGATTTAGGCAACACACTTAGCATCACTGTATTTGAGGACTATCAAGGCACTTTATTGGCAATTCTACCGCCCGGTGCATTTATTGGGCTAGGGCTGATTGTGGCGCTCAAAAATTGGATTGATGCATAGCGTTAATGACTATTTAAATAGTCCTATTACTGATAGCACACCCCTCTTAGCTTTGGTATTGAAAAAGAACCATGCATGGTTAATTACCAACAAGGATTACACCTTAACCACGGAAGAAAAAAACACATTAAAACCTCTTATTGAGCAACGAGAACAAGGTGTTCCGTTTGCCTATTTAAGTGGTGTAAAAGGTTTTTATCACCTAGATTTTACAGTAACACCTGATACGCTTATTCCCCGCCCTGAAACTGAACTTTTAATCGATATTGCATTGGATTTATTTAAAGGAAAAGCGTGCAAGTTGTTAGATTTAGGTACGGGTAGTGGTATTATTGCCATCACACTGGCAGACAAAAATCCACATTGGCAGGTGGTAGCAACAGACTTTTCCAAACAAGCACTTAAAGTGGCAAGGCAAAATACCACTATTAATATTGATTTCCAACAAGACAGTTGGTTTGATGCTGTACAAGATAAGCAATTTAATTTGATTATTTCCAACCCACCCTATATTGAACAAGATGACCCTTGCTTGAAGGATTTAATTCATGAGCCACAAACAGCGCTGGTGTCTGGAAAAGATGGCTTAGATGCTATTAGAATTATTATTAAACAAGCGCCAAAGCATCTAACCAATAATGGATTTTTATTGTTAGAGCATGGATACAATCAGCAAATAAAAATTGTTGAATTGCTAAAAGAAAATTTCACTCATATTCAAACATTTAATGATTATAATTCTAACAATCGCGCTGTCTTAGCGCAACTTAAATCCTGAGGAAAAAATGAAAAAAATAATACAGCTATTTACTGCGATTTTATTACTAATTACAACTGCTAATGCTACTTGGTTTAACAATGACGACAAGCCTAAAGCAACAACACAAGACAACAAAACCTACACCTTAAGATTAGCTGAGACTTGGCCCAGTAATTTCCCAATTTTTGGCGATGCAACTAAGAAATTTAAACAACTAGCAGAGACAATGTCAAATGGTCGTTTAAAAATCCGCATTGACTCTAAAAACAAACACAAATCAGCACTCGGTATTTTTGATTTTGTTAAATCAGGTCAGTACGACCTAGGTCACTCAGGCTCTTACTATTGGAAAGGTAAAGACATTAATACCTTGTTCTTTACTTCAATGCCTTTTGGTATGACAGCGAACGAACAACACGCTTGGTTTGAATACGGTGGCGGTCAAGAACTTATGGATAAGGTTTACGCCAAACACGGCATAAAGTCCATCATCGGTGGCAATACAAGCAACCAAATGGGCGGCTGGTTTAAAAAAGAGATTAATTCCATTGAAGATTTAAAAGGCTTAAAAATGCGTATTCCTGGGTTTGCAGGTGAAATTATGGCAGAAGTTGGCGCAAAACCAACTAATATCCCAGCAGGTGAGCTCTACACCGCACTTGATAGAGGCACAATTGACGCTCTAGAGTGGGTCGGTCCGTCACTAGATTTGCGCATGGGATTTCACAAGGTAGCGCCCTATTATTACACAGGCTGGCATGAGCCAGGTAGTGAGTTACAATTTCTCATTAATTTAAAAAAATACAACGCCCTACCAAAAGATTTACAAGCGATTTTAATCGCCGCAATGAAATTATCAGCCTATGATATGTATGCACATTCCAACGACGCTAGCGCGAAGAACTGGGCAACAATGAAAAAAGATTATCCAAATATCAAAGTCAAAACTTTTCCAAAAGCGGTTTTTGCCAAACTCCGAGCAGCTAATGATAAATTGTTAGGTGAATTGGCCGCAAAAAATCCACTGTCTAAAGAAATCATTGAATCTAGACACAATTATTTACAAAAAATCCGCGCTTGGACAAATATTTCAGATAAGGCTTATTTAAATAGTTTTGATTAACGCTCAATGTCGGTTGTTGCTAAGTATTTAACAAAACCCCAACTCCAATCAGGGAAGATCGGTTTTATTTATCGTGGTCAATCTAATGCAGACTGGGGTTTAACCAGCACTTATTATCGGCGTTTTAATTTCAGCAAATCAAACGATAAGAGCCACAACCCCACACAAAAGCAGTTTCAAGACTATCATAAAGATTTGATCAGTGATGCCAAAAGTTACCATTACCACAAAAAAGAATTAAACGATCTTGAATTATTACTAGAACTCCAGCATTATGGCGCCGCTACAGGGTTTGTTGATTTTAGTCGAGATTTTTTAATCGCCTTATGGTTTGCCTCTCATGGCAGTCAAAACACAGGCGGCAAAGTTTTTTTACTAGATACCAATTCCATTGATAAATTCTCTGAATTACAAGAGGGTGAAGAAATTTTTGCCAAGTGCGACAAATTACAATTTGTAAACAACAACTTTAAAAGCAATAATCGTATTTTTTCCCAAAAAGGGGTATTTGTGTTTGGCAATCAAACAATTGACGATGTAAAGACAATCGAAATTTTGCAAGAGGACAAACAACCAATTTTGCAAGAACTGAGCAATATATTTTCTATTGATGAAAAATCCCTATTTCAAGATATTCATGGTTTTTCGATGGTAAATGATGCTAATCACCCTATTTATGAAAAAACTGCAGAAGAGTATACCGAAAAAGGCAATAACAATTATCACAAAAGTGAGTTTGAGAAGGCAATTGAGGCTTACAAAAAAGCCATTAAGATTGATCCTGATAGTGATGGGGCTCATCACAATATAGGGCTTGCTTACGATAACTTAGGTAAGTTTGAGAAGGCAATTGAGGCTTACAAAAAAGCCATTAAGATTAATCCTAATAATGATGGGGCTTATTTCGGTATGGGGCTTGCTTACTATAACTTAGATAAGTTTGAGGAGGCAATTGAGGCTCACAAAAAAGCCATTGAGATTAATCCTAATGGTGGTTTGGTGGCTTATCACTATATGGGGTTAGCTTACTATATGTTAAATAAGTTTAAGGAGGCAATTGAGGCTTACAAAAAATCCATTGAGATTAATCCTAATAGTGCTATGGCTTATCACTATATGGGGTTAGCTTACTATATGTTAAATAAGTTTAAGGAGGCAATTGATGCTTACAAAAAAGCCATTGATTTAAATCCAGCATTAATAATACACGACAAACAACAAAATTGGCATCCACTAGAAACATGGATAAATAACTTAACTGATAATGATAAAAAACAGCAGTATTTGCATACGCTAAAACGCTTAAAAAATGGATAAAGCCCTAAGTATTACCACCACCACCCTACTACTGTTACTAATTGCCAATGTGTTTATTGATGTCGTATTACGATACGCTTTTAATAATTCTTCAATTGCTTTGCAAGAATTAGAATGGCATCTTTTTTCAGCGATGTTTTTGCTCTCTATTGCCTATGGTTTGCAAAATGATACCCATGTGCGAGTTGATGTTTTTTATCTTAATTTTTCACTAAAAACCCAAGCTTTTATCGATATTATCGGTAGCTTGGTTTTTATCTTGCCAATTAGCCTATTGATTGCTTATTACGGCTTTGATTTTGCTTATTTAGCCTTTGAAATTGGCGAAAAAAGCGGTGACCCAGGTGGATTATATTATCGGTTTATTATTAAAAGCATTATTCCGATTAGCTTTATTTTAGTGATTGTATCAGGGGTAATTTTTGCCAAAAATCACTACATAAGGGCATTCAAATGATTGGCTTGATTATGTTTGCCGTCACCTTGATATTGCTAATGGTTGGCTTCCCTGTGGCATTTACCTTTGCTGGTGTGGCAGTTATTTTTGGTGTTTTAACTCAAGGTGTTGATTTATTTGGCTTTATGCCTTATCGCATTATGAGTGTCATGCAAAACACCATTCTGATGGCAGTACCTTTGTTTATTTTTATGGGTGTTGTCTTGCAAAGAACCAAACTTGCTGAGCAACTACTTGAAGCTATGGGTGACTTGTTTGGCAATATGCGTGGTGGCTTGGCAGTTTCTACTATTTTAGTTGGCTCATTACTCGCAGCATCCACAGGTGTCGTAGGCGCAAGTGTCGTTGCCATGGGTGTGATTTCTCTACCAGTGATGCTTAAACATAATTACAAAAAAACCTTATCTACGGGTGTTATTTGCGCCTCAGGTACCTTGGGACAAATCATTCCACCTTCCATTATATTGATAATTTTGGCAGATGTCTTAGGTGTGCCAGTTGGTGATTTATTTCAAGGTGCGATTATGCCGTCTCTTATTTTAGTTGGTGGCTATATTGCTTATGTATTGGTTGTCTCTTACCTAGACCCAGAAGCAGCGCCAACCTTTAAAAGTAAAAACCACAACTTAACAAAATCAGAAAAATATATAACGGTTGCCAAAGCCATTGTGCCACCTATTACACTCATCATTGCCGTGCTTGGCTCGATTTTTTCAGGCATTGCCACACCAACAGAGTCTGCTTCTATCGGTGCAGTTGGCTCCCTAGTCTTGGCATTTTTCTACCGCCGACTTAATTGGGAGATGTTACGCCAATCAAGCATTGAAACCATTAAAGTCACCTCTATGGTATTTGCTATTTTGGTTGGCGCCACTGCCTTTTCAATGGTATTTACTTATAGTGGTGGTGACACTTTAGTAGAAGAGTTTATTCACAATCTACCCGCTAAAGAAATGAGTTTTATCCTTATCTCAATGGGGATTATTCTCATCCTTGGGTTTTTTATTGATTTTGTAGAAATTTCACTCATTATCGTACCAATTTTCTACCCAATTGCTCTATCACTTGGCATTGATATGCAGTGGTTCGCTATCCTTATCGCTATGAATCTACAAACTTCATTCCTAACACCGCCATTTGGTTTTAGCTTGTTTTATCTTAAAGGCGTTGCCCCAAAATCCATCCAAACTACCGACATCTATAAAGGCGTAATACCTTTTATCCTCATCCAAGTGAGTGTATTAGTCAGCCTAATTGTATTCCCACAATGGTATGGCTTTAATGGGTTTTAATACCGCGTCTTTTCCTCTTCTAATTGCGCTAGAGTATTTAAAACACTCAATTACATAGTCGCCCCTTAAAAACTCACTCCAAACAAACCAAAACCACCCATTTTTCCAACCATCTAAATCAACAAAACTGCTTTTTATCCAGCACCACAAAAAACCTTAGGTAGTCAACCCTTAAAAACCACACAATTGAATATTTTTCAAATCTAACACAAGAGAAAGGAAAAATTGAAGTAAGGAAGTTGATCTATAAGCCGGGTTCTGTAATAAATAGTCATTCATCTACGAATTTTGTCACCAAAATTCTTTAGCACTCTACCCGCTACCTTGTGCGAGCCGCACCATGGGTAGCCTATTTGAGCTTGCTCCAAGTGGGGTTTACCTTGCCACAGTTGTCACCAACTGCGCGGTGCGCTCTTACCGCACCTTCTCACCTTTTCCCATAAAGGGTAGTTTAATTTCTGCAGCACTTTCCGTTATGTCACCATACCTAGCCGTTAGCTAGCACTTTGCTCTGTGGAGCCCGGACTTTCCTCTGAGGAAAAACCCCAGCGACTATCCGACCAACTTCGTGGGTAATTATATAAGAATAACAAGGCCTTGTATTTATATTAGAGACTTTTGCATAAATTGGCTTTTGCCAATCGTCCCTATTTATGCAAAGGTCTCTATTAGAATGTTATAATGCAAATCTATTTTAAAAGAAGTTATAAATGAAAAAAACAATACTTATAGTGGTGGCTTTATTTTCTTTAAATGCAAATGCAGTCATTTATTTAGAATTTGAAAAATTAGAAGATGCAACTGGTTATGTCAAATCAGGCATTACCAAATGTATAGATGCCAGAGACTGTATGAGTAAGGTCAATTGGGCATGGAGAACAGGTAGAGCTGCTGATTGCGCTAGATTAACCATGTGGAGAAAAGACGGGGACGAAAAAGCTGTTAAGATATGGATAAGGGACTTTCGATCACCTTACTGGAAAGCCAAACAAGAGCAATTAATATGGGGATATGACGAAGAAGATTAGCCTAGATTTTTCACATGGATATTTGCACCCTGAGTATCCACGGCGACCGTTACTGGCATATCCTTAACTTCAAATTCATAAATAGCCTCCATACCCATTTCTGCAAAGGCTATTTTTTTGGCTTTTTTGATAGATTTAGAAATCAAATAAGCCGCACCACCAACAGCAATCAAATAACTGGCCTGATGTTTTTTAATGCTTTGTGTGGCTGCTGCACCTCGCTCGGCTTTTCCAATCATACCGAATATGCCCGTCTCCTTTAACATCATATCGGTAAATTTATCCATGCGTGTAGCTGTAGTGGGTCCTGCAGGACCAATCACTTCATCACCCACTGCGTCTACTGGGCCAACATAATAAATAAATTTATTATTAAAATCTACGCCTTTTGGTAAGCCTTTACCACTGTCTAACATTTGCTTAAGTCGCTGATGCGCTGCATCTCTGCCAGTGATAAGTATGCCAGTAAGTAACAAGGTATCACCAATATTCCACTGGGTCATCTGCTGGCGAGTAAGTGTGCTTAAATCAACTTTTTTGTACTTAGAATAGTCCATTTCTAGATCAGGATAAACACTCATATCTACTTCCGGCAAAGTTGCTGCGCCCGATCCATCCATAGAAAAATGTAGATGACGCGTGGCAGCGCAATTTGGAATTATAGCAACCGCTTGAGAAGCAGCATGACTTGGATAGTCTTGAATTTTAACATCCAATACGGTAGTTAGCCCCCCTAAACCTTGCGCACCAATACCAAGATTATTGATTTTTTCCATCAGCTCTAGGCGGAGTTTTTCAAGATTACTTGGATTTGGTTTTTGGGCAATATCTTGAATGTCAATTGATTCCATTAGGCTTGCTTTTGCCATCAGCATCGCTTTTTCAGCAGTACCGCCCACACCAATACCGATGACACCTGGTGGACACCAGCCTGCGCCCATTGTAGGGATCATTTTTAACACCCAATCAGTGACATTATCATCAGGTTGTAAGACGGCAAACTTTGCTTTATTTTCCGATCCACAACCTTTGGCTGCCACAATAAAATCTACCTTATTGCCTAATACGACTTTCATGTGGATGACTGCTGGTGTGTTGTCTTTAGTGTTGGTCCTACTAAAGAGTGGATCTTCAACAATTGAAGCACGCAAAGGGTTGTTCTCATTAGTAAAGGCTCGTCTAACGCCTTCATTAATCATATCTTCCAACGATAAATCAGCTGCCCACACAACATCCATACCCACTTCAACGAATACATTGACAATGCCTGTGTCTTGACACATTGGGCGTTGACCAATGGCAGACATTTTTGAATTAATTAAAATTTGCGCAATGGCATTTTTAGCCGACTGATTGGTTTCTTTCTCATACGCATTTACCATTGCCTGAATAAAATCAGGGCTATGGTAATAAGAAATATATTGCAGTGCGTTGGCAACGCTTTCAATAACATGCTTTTGCTGAATTTTCATACTAATGATTGCCTAAATTTATTAAGAAGTTATTGGCTATTTATAGTATTATATCTGCTATTTATTTTATCTAACATCTAAGCGGAGTTTTTATGTTTAATTTTTTCAAACCTTTGAGTCTTTCTATTGACCTTGGAACAGCAAATACACTCATTTTTATGGATGGTGAAATCGTATTAAACGAGCCATCTGTTGTTGCTATTCATCATGAAAGAGGCGCAACAGAAGCAACTGTTATTGCAGTGGGTCAAGACGCTAAGGATATGTTAGGCAGAACACCTAGTTCAATTGAGGCGATTCGTCCAATGAAGGATGGCGTTATTGCTGACTTTAAAATCACAGAAAAAATGTTGCAACACTTTATTCGTAAAGTCTCTCATGGTGGTTTTTTCTCACCGAGCCCTAAAGTGCTTATTTGTGTTCCTTGTGGTGCTACCCAAGTAGAGCGTCGCGCTATCAAAGAAAGTGCAATTGGTGCTGGTGCGCGTGATGTATATTTAATTGAAGAACCAATGGCAGCAGCACTTGGTGCAGGCATGGCAATTAAAGAAGCATCAGGCACAATGGTTGTTGATATTGGTGGTGGCACCACAGAAATTGCGATTATGTCACTCAATGGATTGGTTTATTCCGACTCTTTGCGCGTCGGTGGCGATGTACTTGATGACAATATCATTAAATTTGTGCGTAGAGAGTATGGCATTATTATCGGTGAATCTACCGCTGAGAAAATTAAAGAAGAACTGGGATCAGCCTTTGAAACAAATGTCATCAAGAAAATGGAATTTAAAGGTAGAGATATTGCTAAAGGCATTCCAGTAAGTTTTGAAGTGAGCAATACAAAAATCAGAGAAGCCATACAAGAACCATTACTTAGCATTGTTAGCGCAGTAAGAATTGCACTTGAGCAGACGCCGCCAGAGCTAAGTGCTGATATTTCAGAAAATGGCTTAGTATTAACAGGTGGTGGTGCGCTTTTAGAGGGTTTTGACAAACTCATCAGCAAAGAAACTAATTTACCAGTGCGTATCGCTGACAACCCCCTAACTTGTGTGGCTCGTGGTGGTGGCATTGTTCTAGATATGATCAGTCAACACGAGATAGGGTTTTTATCAGCAGAATAATTGTTCTTTAGGTATTTGAATATCTAAGTTATGCAAAAAATTTTAAGCCTTTTTATACCTGTTTTAATTGCGATTTTCCTACTCTTTTCAGATTATAAGTTTTCCTATTTAGACAGTTTAAAAAAATCCATTGCTACGCTCATATCGCCAATATATTTGGCAATCAACTTGCCGTCTCAACTCTATATTTGGATTAACGAGCAAGGCACAACAAAGCAAATCTTATTAAATCAAAACAAGCAACTCAGCGCTGAGTTAGTGCGCTTAAAAGTTGATTTACAAAACCATAATGCGCTACTATTAGAAAATCAAAAATTAAGTCAATTACTAAACTCTCGCTACAAACTTGACCAAGAAACATTTATATTAGCGCGTGTCAGCTCTATCAGTCAGTCACGATTAAAAAAACAAATTGCCATTAATAAAGGCAGTAGTGATGGCATAAAAATTGGTCAAGTTGTATTGGGTGCTGATGGCATACTTGGACAAGTGAGTCAAGTAACGCCATTATATTCAAGCGTGTTGCTAACCACTGACCCAACCCAACATATACCTGTTAAAAACGAGCGTAATGGTATCCGCGGTATCAGTAAGGGTGTGGCATCTCATCAAGGAAAGTTAATGGTACGCTTTATTCAACATGGGCTTGATATAAAAGTCGGGGATGTTTTTCTAAGTAGCGCTATCGGCTCAAAATTTCCAGCAGGATATCCAGTAGGTCGTGTGACTCATGTAGAAAAGAAGGTAAACGACCCATTTTTGACTATTGAATTAACACCATCTCAGTCCATTAAACAGTTAGAATTTGTTTTAATCAATAATACCCTTAAAAAATCTTAACTATGTTTAGCCATCAAAGACCTTATGTTTTTCTTATTAAAATCACGCTATTTGCACTGATTATTAGCATACTGCCCTTGCCTGAAATCGTTTTAAGTATTGCACCTTTTTGGCTCTTGTTGTTTTTTGCTTATTGGTTAACGAATTTCCCTGCTCAAGGGAAATTCTTTCTTGCCTTGCTACTAGGCGTGTTAATTGATGTGCTATACGGAGATATCTTAGGACAAAATGCTTTGGCGCTTATCTTAAGTAGCGCTTTTATTAGCAATATAAAACAATCTCTTGTTGTTTCCAATATTACCACACAGCAAGTTTATATCTTTACTGCATCTAGCATCTATTTGGGGCTATTGCTATTGGTACATGTCCTATCAACCCAAGATTTTAGTTTTAATGCCTATTTACTATTCAAACCATTTTTAAGCGCACTACTATGGCCTGTGGTTCAATCACTACTCTCAAAGCTCAAACACTAACACAATATATTGAGATGATTTATGAATAAAATTAGCAATATCAAATTAGAAAATAGGATTTTTTCTAACAGAATGGTTTCGGCTCTGATTTTTATACTCCTTTTAACCTTGGTCTTGATATCAAGACTTTTCAATCTGCAAATTAGTCATTACGATTATTACACTGAAGAATCATTGGGTAATCAAATGCGTACCCTACCGATTACCTCAACGCGTGGGAAAATCTTTGACCGTTATGGAAAAATTATTGCCACCAATCAGCTTGCTTATAAACTTACATTGACCCCTGAAAAAACCAAAGATATCCCCGCAACATTACTGGCACTTAAAAAGTTTGGCTTAATTAATGATAAAAATATTGCCACTTTCGAAACAATCAAAAAGCGCTATAAAAAATTCCATAACATTCCATTAAAGCACAAACTAAGTGAAAAGCAAGTAGCCAAATTTTTAGTGAGCAATCAATTTATTGGTATTGATATTGAGCCTTATTTCCATCGAGTCTATCCTAACAACGACTCTAGTGTGCATGTGACTGGTTATGTCTCCAGAATGAATAAAAAAGACAAAGCCTTTTATAATAAGAAAAATTATGCAGGTACTTCTTTTGTTGGAAAAACTGGCATTGAAAAACAATATGAAAGCTTGCTACATGGAAAAAATGGCAAGAAACAAATCGAGCGCAATGTGACAGGCCGAGTCATTAACAGCAAAAATATTCAAGAACCAGAACAAGGTAGCGATTTGTATCTCAGTATTGATTTAGCATTACAGAAAAAAGCAGAGTCCTTACTCAAAGGTAAGCGTGGTTCAATTGTAGCGGTTGATACAACGAATGGAGAAGTCTTAGTCATGGTAAGTACGCCTATTTATAACCCCAATTGGTTTGTTAATGGCATCTCGCATAAAAATTACAACAAACTACAAACATCAAAAGACATTCCACAACTCAATCGTGCTATTCAAGGTCTCTACCCGCCAGGTTCAACTATTAAGCCCATGGTGGCATTGGCAGGGCTTGAGCAAGGTGTAATTACTGCACACAGTAAAGTTTATTGTCCAGGTTTTTTTAAACTGTCTAATGTGAAACGCAAATTTAACGATTGGAAGCGCAGTGGACATGGCGTGGTTGATGTTAAAGACTCCATTGCACAATCTTGTGATATTTTTTTTTATGATTTAGCTGACAAAATGGGTATTGATGATTTATATGATGGCTTAAAACCTTTTAATTTTGGCAAAATAACGGGTATTGATATTCCTGGAGAGCGTGGTGGCATCTTACCTTCAAGGGCTTGGAAAAAAATCAATAAGAATGAGCCTTGGTATCGAGGCGAGACTCTAATTACAGGTATTGGGCAAGGCTTTATGACCACTAGCCCACTACAACTGGCTGTTGCCACAGCAGCTTTGGCTAACAAAGGTGTGATTATTCAACCTAAATTACTCAAAAGCACACAGGCCCCAGGAGATAGTATTAAAAATACAGCTAAAAGCCCTCAAAAACAAATCCCCATTAAAGACATTCATAATTGGGAAGATGTAATTGAAGGCATGAGGCAAACAATCTATGCACCCCAAGGCACAGGCAGAAGACTCAACAAGAATTTGAAGTACACCTTAGCAGGAAAAACAGGCACTGCCCAAGTATTTGGCTTGGATGCTGAAGAGCAATATATTGCAGCTAATTTAAAGGAGCACTTACGAGACCACGCATTATTCACTGGATTTGCACCTATTAAAAACCCAAAGATTGCGATTGCTGTCATTGTAGAAAATGCAGGTAGCGGTAGTACAAAAGCAGCGCCACTTGCCAAAGCAGTGCTAGATTTATATTTTGAGAGGCCTTTACATAAATAGAAGCAATCATCAGAAACCCACTTTTTACCCACTTGGCGATTTTTCCAGCGACACCCAGCAGTCCTCTAGGAGGGTGAACCCAGCCTTAGCCCTGCTAGGACAAGGTTTAAATAAATCACCAATTGGGGGGAAATTGGCTTTAGCCAATCATCCCTATTTATGCAAAGGTCTATTTTATAAGTGCAGTTTTTATCATCTGCTCATCAATTGGAAATGAAAATACCGCATCTACCCTATAACGCTGCTTTAATTGATCAAGTTGCGCTTGATTGATTTCATCATAAAGTACAATAATCTTCACCTTGGGGGAGTGATTTTCAAGCGTGGCTAGCAACGATTCAATATTACTCACACGGTCACGAAATTCTGGATTATAACTAAACTCTGCTACCAAAATATCATATCGATTTTTCTTAGCTAATTGAACTGCCTTTCTTTGTGAGTCCTCAAAATCAACATCAAACCCCATACTTAAAAACAGTGGGGTAAAGTCATCAAAACCACCCTCATCAACAAAAAATAAAAGTTGTTTATTCATTTTGCATTTTATAAAACAATTGTTTGAATTCTGCAAAAACACCCTTCTCAATCACTTCTCGCATACCTTTCATTAAATCTTGATAATAATAAAGATTGTGAATAGTGTTAAGTCGCGCCCCCAAAATCTCATTTTTACGCTGTAAATGATGCAAATAACTGCGAGAATAATTCTGACAAGTATAACAACCACAGCGCTTATCCAAGGGCTTAGTATCCAACTTGTATTGTGCGTTACGAATTTTCACAATACCACTGGAAGTGAATAAATAGCCATTGCGTGCGTTACGCGTAGGCATTACACAATCAAACATATCAATACCGCGCTCAACCGCCTCTACCAAATCACTGGGTGTTCCTACCCCCATTAAATATCGGGGCTTATCATCTGGCAATTGCTCAGGTAGAAAATCCAAAACTTTTATCATTTCTTCTTTGGGCTCTCCCACGCTTAAACCACCAATCGCATAGCCGTCAAAGTCAATTTCAATCAACTTTTTAGCTGATTGTTGGCGCAAATCTTCATACATACCACCTTGAACAATGCCAAATAATGCATTTTCATTGCCTAACGCTTGATGTGCATCTTTTGAGCGTTGCGCCCAGCGTAACGACAACTGCATTGACTGCTCTGCTGTTACTTTATCAGCTGGATAAGGTGTGCATTCATCAAAAATCATGACAATATCTGAGCCTAGGTCGGACTGAATTTTTATCGATTCTTCTGGCCCCATAAAAATTTTGGCACCGTCTTTTGGTGAGCGAAAATCCACACCTGCTTCGCTAATTTTGCGCATATCACCTAAGCTAAACACCTGAAAACCGCCTGAATCTGTTAGGATTGGCCCTTGCCAATGCATAAAATCATGCAAATCACCATGTGCTTTAATTACATCTGTACCAGGGGTAATGGACAGATGAAAAGTATTGCCCAGAATAATTTGTGCACCAATCCCTTCAACTTCTTCAGGGGTCATCGCCTTCACTGTACCATAAGTGCCAACTGGCATAAATGCTGGTGTTTCAACCGTGCCTCTTGCAAATATCATTGTGCCACGACGGGCTTTATCGTTTGTATTTTTTAGTTTAAATTTCATCTGCATCCTTTGATTGTATCTGCCAAAGTTGCGCGTATATTCCATTCATAGATAATAATTCCTTATGTGTGCCACTCTCACTAATCACACCTTCACTGAGTACGATAATTTTATCAGCATCCACAATGGTAGAAAGACGATGTGCAATCACCAGTGTAGAAGTTTTTTTACTAAGGGTGTTGATGGCTTTTTGTACCATTTTTTCACTATAAGAATCCAACGCCGAAGTCGCCTCATCAAAAATCAAAATAGGCGGGTTTTTAAGCAAAACTCTAGCAATTGCCATGCGCTGCTTCTCACCCCCTGACAATTTAAGCCCACGCTCCCCAACTAGGGTATCGTAACCCTGAGGCAATGCCTCAATAAATTTATCCATAAAAGCTGACTTTGCTGCTGCCTCTACTTCTTGTTGAGTTGCGCCCTGTTTGCCATAGGCGATATTATAATAAATGCTTTCATTAAACATCACTGTATCTTGTGGCACAACGCCAATGGCTGATTGCACTGAGTGTTGATTGTGGGTTTTAATGTCTTGTCCGTCAATTAAGATTTTGCCACTGTCTACATCGTAAAATCGGAACAATAATTTAGCCAGTGTTGATTTTCCAGCGCCAGATTGCCCCACAATTGCTACTTTTTGACCCGCTTCAATCGAAAAACTCACCTTTTTTAATACCTTGTCTTTACCTTTGTAAGCAAAAGAAATTTGCTTAAATTCAACCTTGCCTTGGCTGATTTTTATATGCGGTGCACCCTTGGGGCTGCAGACTTTTGCACGACGATCAAGTAAATCAAACATATTATTCATATCAATAAAATTATGCTTGATTTGTCGATAAACAATACCCAAAGACCCTAACGGTATAAACAACTGCAATAACAAAGCTTGAATCATAATCATATCACCAAGGCTCAGATTTTTATCTGCCACACCTTGCGCCGCTAAAATCAAAACAACGGTAACACCTACGGCAATAATTGCACCCTGAACAAAATTAAGTGCTGTCATTGAGGTAAAGCTTTTAGTAGCGACATCTTCCCAGCGACTCATCGTTTCATCATAACGATTCACCTCAAAATCCTTGCGATTAAAATACTTGACCGTTTCATAGTTAATTAAGCTGTCTACTGCATTGGTATTTGCCTCAGACTGCATATCGTTCATTTCATAACGATATTTCATCCGCCAAGTGGTGATTGCCAAAGTAAATGCTACATAAAATACCACGGTCAATAACGAAATTCCTGCAAAAAAACCATCATAATTAACCCACAACAAACCAATCACCAGAATAATTTCAAAAAACGACGGCAAAATATTAAAAACAAAAATAGATAAGAGTGTAGAAACGCTTTGTGTGCCACGGTCAATATCACGCGTAATGCCGCCAATACGGCGATCCAAATGAAAAGACAAGTCTAAGGTGTGCAAGTGCTTAAAGACACCAAGTGCAATCAAATGCATAGCATGGTAGCGCACCCGTGCAAACACAGCGTCTCTGAGCTCGTTAAATAAAGAGCTACTCAGGCGTAACATACCATAAGCAAACAACAACCCCAAGGGCACCACCACCAACACATCGGGTTGGTCAAGTGCATCAACAATCCCCTTAAGTGCCACTGGCACAGCAACATTTGCCAACTTAGCAACAATCAAGAACAAGGTTGCTAAAATAACACGGGTGCGCATCTTTAACAAATAAGGCATTAACTTTCTTAAAACTTTAATGTCCCGAGTTTTAAAATCACTGGCTTTGGTTTGGCTGTTAAATCCTTGCATCTTTAAAACCTTTTATCGTTTACTGGATAGTCATCAGGCAAAATAGCGCCTTTTTTTAGCGCGATTTTTACCACTTCATTACTTTTAAACTGTGCAGGATTTTGCAATAATTCGCTTTGCCAAAAACTGTGCATTTCACACATTTGTGGATGCATATGATTGCACCCCAATACATGTAAACTACACACGCCAACTCGCCAAGGCCCATCACCGGTAATCTCACCTTCAATCAAATGAATGCTATATTTTGGGTCTTTTTCCCAAAACAATTCAAAATACAAAATACCTTTTGGGTGTTGGAAAATCTCCTCAATCACCCGAGTTTCGCCATTCGGGTATTTAATATATAGCGGTGAACGCAGGGTAAATATTTTATTCATTTTTTTTCATCTCTTTAATTTTCAGTCGAAAATATATCCGCTAAAGATTCCCCTTGCACTAAAACTTTATCAGCCTCCAGTTTTGCCAAATCTGGCGGATACCCATAACGCATTAATATCTTCTTTACTGTCAATCTTAATTTTGCCCTTACATCGTCTCGTTTGCTCCAATCAACTGTTGCATTTTTTCGAATGACATCAACAATCGCACGAATCAATTCTTTCATTTTGTTATCATCTAAAAAACTGGTAGATTCATTTTCTTTTAAAACACTATAAAAAGCATATTCTTCAGAAGAAAGCCCAAGTTCTTCTGACTTATAATCTTCTAGGCGCATTTCTTTGGCTATTTCAGAAAGTTCTGCCAATACTTGTGCCGAATCAATTTGATTATTATGATAGCGTTTAACAACTGTTCCCAGCATTTCTGAAAACTTCTTTCCTTGTGCGATATTTTTTGTTTTCCGACTGCTTACTTCATCACTTAATAGTTTTTTGAGCAATTCAAAAGCAACATTCTCTTGTTGCATATTTTTTACTTCCAATAAAAACTCATCGGATAAAATACTTACCGATGGGCTTTTAATGCCTGCGGCTTCAAATATGTCAATGACTCCTTCACTTGAAAGGGCATCATCTACAATTTGTTTTATGGCGGTTTCTACTTCATAATCCGATTTCACACCACTGCCTGTAAACTTATTTATTCGTGCTTTTACGGCCTGAAAAAACGCAACTTCATCTTTTATTGCTTCTGCATCAGGACTTGGAATTGACATTGCAAAAAGTTTTGATAAAAGCGTGACTTCTTTTAAGTAGCGTTCTTTCAATTTTTCATCTGAAAGTATACAATTTTGAGCACCTAATAAAACTTGTAATTTTTGTGCTGTATCAACTCTGAAATAGGCTTTAAAGTCAAAACCGTTAAACATCTGCCCTACGATTTCAAATTTCTCTTTCATCCCTGCAATTGCCTCTTTTATATCAACAATGGGTTCTCCTTCGCCACCCGATTGCAAATAAGTTGCCATTGCATTTCTAAGGTCTTGACCAATGCCAATATAATCAACTACTAAACCGCCTGGTTTGTCTTTATAGACTCTGTTTACTCTCGCAATGGCTTGCATCAGATTATGACCTTGCATTTTTTTATCTACATACAAAGTGTGCATACTTGNCAACAATGGGTTCTCCTTCGCCACCCGATTGCAAATAAGTTGCCATTGCATTTCTAAGGTCTTGACCAATGCCAATATAATCAACTACTAAACCGCCTGGTTTGTCTTTATAGACTCTGTTTACTCTCGCAATGGCTTGCATCAGATTATGACCTTGCATTTTTTTATCTACATACAAAGTGTGCATACTTGGAGCGTCAAATCCTGTGAGCCACATATCTCGAACTATCACTAATTTCAAATCGTCATTCGTGTCTTTCATTCGAGTAGCTAAATCTTTTCTTTGTTGTTTGGTGGTGTGATGTGGTTGAAATAATTCAGGGTCGTCAGATGAACTTGTCATTATGACTTTTATCATTCCCTTATCCAAATCATCACTGTGCCATTCAGGTTTTAAAGCAACTATTTCATCGTATAAACGCACACAAATATTTCGAGTCATTCCAACAATCATGGCTTTGCCTTCAAACACTTCTTGTCTTGCTTCAAAGTGCATGACAATATCTTTAGCAACATCTTTTAAACGATCTGGGTGTCCAACAATTGCATCAATTGTTGCTGTTTTCTTTTTGGCTTTTTCTAACTGTTCTTCTGTTGTATCCGCAATATTATTTATTTCATCATCGAAGTCCTTTTCTGTCTTTTTCTCCAAGTTCATTTTAACCAAACGAGATTCGTAACTAATTGGAACAGTTGCCCCATCATCAACCGATTGTTTAATGTCGTAAATATCAATATAATCACCAAAAACAGCCGGCGTTGATTTGTCTTCTTTTTCTATGGGCGTACCTGTAAAACCAATGTAGGAAGCCTTGGGCAAGGCATCACGCAAATATTTTGCATTGCCGTATCGTATTTCCGAGCCTTCTTCGGTTTCTACAACTTGACCTGTAAAGCCGTATTGGCTGCGGTGTGCTTCGTCTGCCACCACGACAATATTGGTTCGTTCCGATAGTGTTTCGTAAACATTGCCCTCTGATGGGGAAAATTTTTGAATGGTTGTAAAAATCACACCTCCACCAGAAACTTTTAAAAGTTCCTTTATATGCGCTCTATTATTTGCCTGAACAGGTGTTTGGCGTAATAGTCCAATGCAATTTCCAAATGTGCCAAACAATTGGTCGTCTAAATCATTTCTATCGGTAAGCATTACAATGGTTGGGTTTCCCATTTGTGGGTGGGTGATGATTTGACCACTATAAAAAACCATTGATAACGATTTTCCCGAACCTTGTGTATGCCAAATAACGCCAATCTTGCGGTCGCCCTCTTTTGAATGCGTGGCTCTTATTGTTTGCTCAACGGCTTTTTGTACAGAATAATACTGATGATAAGCGGCAACTTTCTTTATTTTTGTTTGAAAAATTAAGCCTGTTTTTTCGTCTTTCTTTTCTTCTTGCTCAAATACAGTGCAATAACGAATTAACTCTACCAAAGTTTTTTTATTGAGCATATATTCTGTGAGAAGTTGTAATTCTGTTCTAATCTCTCCTTTTATTTCTTTGGGTGCTTTCCAAGATAGATAACGAGTAAAAGGAGCAGAAACACTTGATGTTGTTGCATCTATTCCGTCTGATATAACACAAAGGGCATTGTAATAAAAAATGCTTGGAACAGCTTTTTTATAGTTTTGAATTTGCGTGTAGGCTTTACGCAGTGTTGCCTTTTCATCAGAAGCACTTTTGAGTTCTATAAATACTAAAGGCAAGCCATTGACAAAAATGACGACATCAAAACGTTTCTCATTATTATTGTCTTTAACTACTAATTGGTTGACTACCCAAAAGCTATTATTCTCTGGATTTTTATCATCCAGTAAAGTAACGTTTATACCTTTGGTTCTTCCTTCTTTGGTGTATTCTACCGTTACGCCATTGGTCAATAGAGTATGGAAACGCTCGTTGTTTTCCATTATATCTTCTGTGCCGAGATTAATTACTTTTTGGTAAGCTTCAACTCTTGCAGATTCAGGAAGTGTGGGGTTTAATTTTTTAAGCGAGCTTTTAAAATGCTTTTCTAAAATTACAGATGTAAAATTTTCTCGTTGCGGGTTATCACTAATAGGCGAAATATCTGTGCCGTTAAAATAGGTATAGCCTTGACTAATTAATTGGTCAATGAATGATTGCTCTATACTATTTTCGTTTAAAGTATTCATAGGCTATTATTCAAAATTCTCTTTTAAAAAATCGGCAACATCATT
>NZ_UEXF01000027.1:54487-97572 GCF_900127505.1 thiotrophic endosymbiont of Bathymodiolus puteoserpentis (Logatchev)
ATTGCCCTCTGATGGGGAAAATTTTTGAATGGTTGTAAAAATCACACCTCCACCAGAAACTTTTAAAAGTTCCTTTATATGCGCTCTATTATTTGCCTGAACAGGTGTTTGGCGTAATAGTCCAATGCAATTTCCAAATGTGCCAAACAATTGGTCGTCTAAATCATTTCTATCGGTAAGCATTACAATGGTTGGGTTTCCCATTTGTGGGTGGGTGATGATTTGACCACTATAAAAAACCATTGATAACGATTTTCCCGAACCTTGTGTATGCCAAATAACGCCAATCTTGCGGTCGCCCTCTTTTGAATGCGTGGCTCTTATTGTTTGCTCAACGGCTTTTTGTACAGAATAATACTGATGATAAGCGGCAACTTTCTTTATTTTTGTTTGAAAAATTAAGCCTGTTTTTTCGTCTTTCTTTTCTTCTTGCTCAAATACAGTGCAATAACGAATTAACTCTACCAAAGTTTTTTTATTGAGCATATATTCTGTGAGAAGTTGTAATTCTGTTCTAATCTCTCCTTTTATTTCTTTGGGTGCTTTCCAAGATAGATAACGAGTAAAAGGAGCAGAAACACTTGATGTTGTTGCATCTATTCCGTCTGATATAACACAAAGGGCATTGTAATAAAAAATGCTTGGAACAGCTTTTTTATAGTTTTGAATTTGCGTGTAGGCTTTACGCAGTGTTGCCTTTTCATCAGAAGCACTTTTGAGTTCTATAAATACTAAAGGCAAGCCATTGACAAAAATGACGACATCAAAACGTTTCTCATTATTATTGTCTTTAACTACTAATTGGTTGACTACCCAAAAGCTATTATTCTCTGGATTTTTATCATCCAGTAAAGTAACGTTTATACCTTTGGTTCTTCCTTCTTTGGTGTATTCTACCGTTACGCCATTGGTCAATAGAGTATGGAAACGCTCGTTGTTTTCCATTATATCTTCTGTGCCGAGATTAATTACTTTTTGGTAAGCTTCAACTCTTGCAGATTCAGGAAGTGTGGGGTTTAATTTTTTAAGCGAGCTTTTAAAATGCTTTTCTAAAATTACAGATGTAAAATTTTCTCGTTGCGGGTTATCACTAATAGGCGAAATATCTGTGCCGTTAAAATAGGTATAGCCTTGACTAATTAATTGGTCAATGAATGATTGCTCTATACTATTTTCGTTTAAAGTATTCATAGGCTATTATTCAAAATTCTCTTTTAAAAAATCGGCAACATCATTCTCTACAAGTTCACTTTTTGCTTTGTAGAGCGTACCTATGAATTCTTTTACATCTTCATCTTCAATAATCCACTTAATTTGCTCATTTGAAAATGACGCTTCTAAAATTTCAAGAATTTCTTCATCTGAAAAACAATTGATATAAGGTGTTAATTGCTCAATGGAACTATGGGTTGTACCAAAATTACTTGAAAGCACAAGTTCTTTAATATTAGAACTATAAAGTTTGGGTTGCGATGTGTTTATAATTTCGCCTGAATCAACTTCAACAATATATTCTTCATCTTCAACTTTTATTAGCACATTTTGATTATCATCAATGTTATGCCAGTATTCAATGATATGTTCTTTTTTGATTTCTACTTCAACAAGTTCTGCATTTACTTTTTTTATGAAATAATCATCAAAGAATTGTGAAATACTCTTTTGTTTAAATTGTTCGTAATTCTCTACTACAACAATATTGTGATGCTTATTAAATGCTTCTTTTAAGCGTCCATCTTTTACACATACAAAAATATTCTTGTTAGGTATTTCTTGCAAATATTCAAGGACTGAAAAATATATCAAAGCATCTTTAAAGCCTTTATCTGTATTATCCTTCCCTTCAAAAGGTGGTTTTTTATTAAGGGCAAGCTCTTTAATTTGCGGTAATACATCATTATTTTTTAAGTCGATTACTTCAAACGGAATAGTTTCATCTTCAAGTAATTTTTCCAAGTAAGTATCAATATCAAATGATTTAGTATCCGATTCATTTAACCCAAATAGCTTATGAAAAGGATTGGATAAAAATCTATCTTTATTGGAAAATAATTTCTTCCTCTTTTGCATTTTTATTTCTTGGATAACAATTTCAGGTATGACAATATCTGCATCTTGAGTAAAACTCATTAGCATTTCCCTTCCTCCAAAAAAGTTTTTAGTATCTTGATTGGTAATAACGCTGGTATCAAAGATTACTTTTGCTTTCATACTGTATCTTCTTTAAATTCATCTACTCGTAATGCACCACTCATTAGTTTGGGTAATAGGGTGTCTCTTGTCTTTTTTAGGGTTTGGATTTGGGTGGTATTATTTTCAGTTTTTTCTAAAACAGAAGATAAACCTTTTCCTATTTTATTCATGGTCATAATGTCTGGAATCAATATGATTGCTTCATCTAAATGCCTTCTATTAATATGCCCCATAGTTGTTGCTTTATTTGCAGCAACATTTTTAAACTCCTTCAAATGATGTAATGTCCAAAAATAATAGAACCATTTTGGATAATTCTCTGATGAAACTTTAAATAAATGTTGATTTAAAGCACCTCTTCCATATTTCCATATAACAACTTCTAAACTACCAGACCAAGAAAATAATACATCGCCATTATTAATAATATATTTTTCATTTAAAAGTGTATTTGCTTTATCCGTATTACTTGTAATACCTTGCTTTAACTCTCTAATTTTTATAACTGGTAAAGTTTCTTCTCCCGCAATTGGTGGGTATTTTTGTAAAGCCAAACCATTTAAAAAGTCTGCTATCTCAGACAACTTCCCAACTCTCCACCCATCAGGCAATTCATCCCCAATTTGATATTTGCCAAACCATTCTTTAAAAATAGTTTGTGCGGTGGTTTCTAAGGTTTTGTTTTGGGCTTGTAGTAGTTCTATTTTGTCATCAAAGACGGTGAGAATTTTGGCTATGGCGACTTGTTCTGGGAGTGGTGGAAGGTTGATTGGAATATTTAATAAATCATTTTTTGAAATATTTGCTTGACTTGCACTTCCACTTGATTGGTTTCCAATATGAAATTGAGTATTATTCCATTTAAAAAAATAATAAAGTATTTCATTATGAAGCATTGATTTTTCTTTAGAAAAAATTTTAGCAACACGTTGGTTTAATAATGATTTTATAGGCAGTCTGTATTTAGAAACACCTCCTACTACCTGTGTTTTAGCAAATGGATGATTTCCAGTTAGTGCAATAAGCGTATCTCCTTTTTTAATTATGTATTTTTCTAAAGAAAAAGATACTTTATGAAAAACTACATCATTATGATTTGTATTGCCATTAGCCACATTTTTTATTTTTAATACTGGCAATTCATTATTTCCTGATTTAGAAGAAATGAAATTTTTAGACTTAAAANGAAAGCACAAGTTCTTTAATATTAGAACTATAAAGTTTGGGTTGCGATGTGTTTATAATTTCGCCTGAATCAACTTCAACAATATATTCTTCATCTTCAACTTTTATTAGCACATTTTGATTATCATCAATGTTATGCCAGTATTCAATGATATGTTCTTTTTTGATTTCTACTTCAACAAGTTCTGCATTTACTTTTTTTATGAAATAATCATCAAAGAATTGTGAAATACTCTTTTGTTTAAATTGTTCGTAATTCTCTACTACAACAATATTGTGATGCTTATTAAATGCTTCTTTTAAGCGTCCATCTTTTACACATACAAAAATATTCTTGTTAGGTATTTCTTGCAAATATTCAAGGACTGAAAAATATATCAAAGCATCTTTAAAGCCTTTATCTGTATTATCCTTCCCTTCAAAAGGTGGTTTTTTATTAAGGGCAAGCTCTTTAATTTGCGGTAATACATCATTATTTTTTAAGTCGATTACTTCAAACGGAATAGTTTCATCTTCTGCCAACTGTTGAATATAATCTTCTATGCTAAAATCTTTAGTGTCATCTTCATTTACGGCAAGTAATTTATGAAATGGGTTAGATAGAAATTTATCTTTATTGCTAGCTAATTTTTGCTTTTTCTGTCTTTTAATTTCTTGTATTACAGTTTCGGGTATTACAATATCAGCATCCTGTAAAAAACGCTCTAATTCAACTCTACCACCTAAAAAACTATTAGACTCAATATTATGTACAATATTGGTATCAAAGATTACTTTTTCTTTCATACAGCATTCTCTTTAAATTCATCTACTCGCAATTGCCCACTCATTAGTTTTGGTAATAAAGTATCTCTGGTTTGTTTTAAATATTTTAACTCATCTTTGTTTAGAGATATTTTGCTTGTTGTGGCGTTCGCAATCTTTGAGAATTCCTTTACCTTGCCCAAATTAGAAGGTAGAAAAACTTGATATTCAGGAATTGCTTTTTTTGATAAATGTAAAACGGTAGTTCCATTTGAATAACCTACACAATGCCCTTTGAATGCTCTATCTTTCATTAAGTAATAAAGAAATGAAGAAGATATATCTTTATGAATTGAAATCACTTTTACCAAATCCATTGTGATATACATTTTCTTGAAACCACCATTATCAAAAATAAAAGCAGGATTACCCAAAACTTCTGCATCTTGAGTTAAATCTGTATGAGCAACAACCAAATCACCAATTTGAACTTCTTGAGTGTCCTTTGGATTACCCTTGAAAGGTTTAAACCCTCTTGTTTGAAACCCTCCATTTCTATCAAAGCTTTTTAAAGAAACTAAAGCCTCATCACTTTCTTCAACTAAATCTTTTCCCTTATATGAATAGCCGTTTATTGTTTCTACCAACTCATCCATTTGAAACATTCTCCACCCCTCAGGCAACTCATCACCAATTTGGTATTTACCAAACCATTCTTTAAAAATAGTTTGTGCGGTGGTTTCTAAGGTTTTGTTTTGGGCTTGTAGCAGTTCTATTTTGTCATCAAAGACGGTGAGAATTTTGGCTATGGCGACTTGTTCTGGGAGTGGTGGAAGGTTGATTGGAATATTTAATAAATCATTTTTTGAAATATTTGCTTGACTTGCACTTCCACTTGATTGGTTTCCAATATGAAATTGAGTATTATTCCATTTAAAAAAATAATAAAGTATTTCATTATGAAGCATTGATTTTTCTTTAGAAAAAATTTTAGCAACACGTTGGTTTAATAATGATTTTATAGGCAGTCTGTATTTAGAAACACCTCCTACTACCTGTGTTTTAGCAAATGGATGATTTCCAGTTAGTGCAATAAGCGTATCTCCTTTTTTAATTATGTATTTTTCTAAAGAAAAAGATACTTTATGAAAAACTACATCATTATGATTTGTATTGCCATTAGCCACATTTTTTATTTTTAATACTGGCAATTCATTATTTCCTGATTTAGAAGAAATGAAATTTTTAGACTTAAAAGCATAACCATTTAAAACTTCTAAACCCACCTCCCCCAAAGTAGTCTCCACCCAACCCTTCGGTATCTTTTTCTCTCCACTCAAAATAATTTTCCCATATCTGCGAATATGCTCTTTAAGTTCATCGGATTTAATGGTGTTATAGCTAATAACATCAAAAAAATAAGGCAAATAAGTATCATCTTCCAAATGGCTTTTAATTTTAGCAGCAAGCGTAAAATCAGCATTTTTTCCCATTATGGCAATATCTACATCAGAGCCTTTCTTGTAATTTCCCATTGCTCTTGAACCAAACAATACAGCTTTATCAATATCTTTGTATTGCCTTAGCACATCAATAATTTGTTTTAGTTGTTTATCCGAAAGTCCGTTATTCACTTGCTATTTCTTTTTTTAAACCTGAAAAAAGTTGTTCAACAATAGGTGTAAATTTTTCATCTACAAATGTGATTACTTCATAAAAATTATCTTCATTGTAAGTATGAGTTGTTAAATTTCTTTTAGCCAAAGCATTCATCCAATCATCTCCATTATCAATAATATTAAATTGAAATGCTTGCCTTATAACTGCTTTGGGGCTATTTACAAGCGTTCCCTCATTTTCTAAATAATCTTTTAGTGTTTTCCACGACAACTCTATCAAAACTTCAAAGGCTTGAATTAAGGCCATTTGAAATGCTTCTCTTTGACTATCTTCTCTATATTCGATGATCCTTCTTTGAAAAACAATATAGGCTTTTTCAAAATTTTGAAATCGCTGTTGCCATCTAATATTTGTGTACATAATAGTATCCCTTTAAAGCTGAAATCCAATTTTAGTCAATTGTGTAGCAACTTCTTGGTTTAGTTCGGCTTCTTTATCCATTTGTTGTTTTAAAGTGGCTGTCAGTTCTGCCATTTTAGTTTCAAATGATATTCCGTCATCTTCCTCATCAGGTATGCCTACATATCTACCGGGTGTTAATACGTGAGCGTGTTTTTCTATATCTTCAATGCTAGCAGATTTGCAAAAACCCTTTACATTTTCGTAGTTCTCGCCTTTACGCCAGTTATGATAAGTTTCTGCTATCTTTTGAATGTCTCCCCAACCATTTTCGTGAAAGTCGCCTTTATTCTCTTCGTCATCTGAGTCAGATAGGTTTCGATGAACACGGTCTTTCATATAACCCATTTCAGAAGCATCAATAAATAAAACATCTTTGCTATGGCTGTTTTTCTCTCGTCGTAAAAACCAAATACACGCAGGAATACCTGTGTTGTAAAAAAGTTGTTTAGGTAAGGCGACAATACATTCGACTAAATCCGCTTCGACTAAGTTTTTGCGAATATCTCCTTCGCCCGAAGTGTTAGAACTCAACGAACCGTTAGACAAAACAGTTGCCATTACACCTTTTAGAGACAAGTGGTACAACATATGTTGCATCCAACCAAAGTTGGCATTTCCGTTAGGTGGTGTTCCATATTTCCAACGTCCATCTTCTTGTAGAATATCAACGCCCCATTCTTTTTGGTTAAAGGGTGGATTGGCTAAAATGAAATCAGCTTTTAAATCGGGGTGAGCATCTTTTAAGAAAGAACCTTCCGTATTCCAAGCCACAAATTTTGAATTGATGTTACGAATAGCCAAGTTCATTTTAGAAAGTTTCCAAGTGGTTTGGTTGCTTTCTTGTCCGTAAACGGTAATGTCTTTTACGCTTCCGCTGTGTTCGGTGACAAATTTTTCACTCATTACAAACATTCCGCCACTACCACTTGCAGGGTCATAAACTCTGCCCTTGTAGGGCTCTATCATTTCTACCATGAGTTTTACAATGGCTTTTGGCGTATAAAATTGTCCGCCTTTTTTCCCTTCTGCATTAGCAAATTCACCCAAGAAATATTCATAAACTCTTCCAAAAAGGTCTTTTGAGTTTCTATTTTCTACTTGTAACTCGGTGTTGGAGATTAAGTCAATCAATTCACCCAAAGAAGTTTTATCTAAATTGGCTTTACCAAATACTTGCGGTAATACATTTTTGAGTTCCTTGTTTTCTTTTTCTACCGCTTCCATTGCTTCATCAATGGTTTGTCCGATAGTTGGCAATTTTGCTTGTGAATGAATATGACCCCAACGCGCTAATTTTGGAACAAAAAAGACATTTTCGGCAATATATTCATCTCTATCTTCTGGGTCGCTCCATTCGTCAGCTTCTAATTTGTCATAGAGTTCTGTAAATGATTCAGAGATATATTTTAAGAATACTAATCCTAAAACTACATGCTTATACTCAGCAGCATCAATGTTTTTTCTTAATTTATCCGCTGCTTTAAATAATTTTTGCTCAAAACTGCTGTTGTCTTTTTTTGCCATATTTTTAAATATCCTTTATTGGTGCGATTGTTGTACACTAACTTTATCATCTTCTTTCTTAATGTATCTTGACCAGTTTGAATTCTCTTTTGAAATTAATGATTCTATCCTAATAACTAGCATTTCAAATTTATCATCGCCTACATACGGAGTAGAGTTAGTTATGTAGAGATATTTTTCATGCTTAAGTGTTTCTGAGCTTGTACGATACTGAATCCAATTTTCTTGGAATTTATATATTCCACTAGCTGCTGCTGAAATAGCAATAACTACACCAAGAACACCAATAATCCACCCCAAATAATTAATAGAACTTAAAAGGCCTGATAAAAGTGGAATTAAACTAGCACAAATAATTTCAGTCACTCTGAGCCATTTAAACCATTTTTGATTAAACTGGCTTTTCTGATCGTACCAATCTATTTGATCTTGTAGGCGATCTGTCAGATATTGCTCTTCTTTCATCATCCAAACTGCTTATATATAGTGTCTGGATAGCGATAGTTCTTGTTGTCATCATACATTGAATAATTTTCAATCGCATAACTAATAATTTTTTGGGAAAAAGGGATAAAGATAGCACCGATGTCTCTAATTATAGGTGGACATGTGTCTGCATTAACGCTTCTTGAGTTATCCAAGTTAACACCGATGATAGTGCAGCCTTTTTCAATAGCGACCTCTGCTTCCCAACGAACATATTTATATTTGTTTTTGGTATCTTTGCCGATTAGAAGAACATATTTACCTGCCATATTAATCCTTTCTCGACATTTTCTTTTTATATATTCCTCGTTTTCAGAATTAATTTCATTTGATAACTGGCAGTCTGTGAAGTTGAAGTCTATACGATCATTATTCTTCCATGCTTGCATAAGTCGGTAATAACAAATGTCTGTACTGCTAAAACCTACAAATGTTCTGGGTAATCCCATTAGTTTCTCCTTGATATATAATTATTAGCATAAGACATTGTCGCCCTGATACACTGCATTAAAAATAAAATCAGACATATTTGTTTTAAAACCTGATATTTAGCATTATGGCCAATATTTGTTATTTTTTTACATAACTTTAATGCAGATAATTATTATACTGCCTGAATTTAAATTCTAAACGCAACTTTTTGTTGACTAATACCTAATTCAAATGCTATTTTCTTAGGCGGGTGTTATCTAAGCGAACCATTGGCTACTCATTTAACCATCGCTCCTATGATAGGTGCTGCGGGTTGGTAAGGGGAGTTTTGGCTTCTAGTTGTTTTACAATTTTCTGATGACAGGTAAATTCTTTGCTATTGTTAGGCGTTCGTTAGGGCATAAGTGTGTTTGACTGACATTGCCCCCCCTTCATGTACAGCATGAGAAAAAATGACTGAAAATTAGAAGTTAACAATAAGATTAACAGAGGTGCGATTAAATTTAGCATCTGAGCCGTTAATATTGAAACTTCTAAAGGCATCGGCATGGATTTTATGCTTGGCATGCTCCAACTCTAAATTATAATTTTCGTTGAAATTAATACCTACTTTAGCGCTAATATAATGCCCATCAACTTTGGTTTTCCCTTTCGTTCCATAATCAGCCCCGCCAGGAGTGCCACTATAGTAAGATTTATGCCAGTTACCTTTAATTTTGGCATAACCTAATCCAATGTAAGGGGTGGATTTATTAATGGCTGTAAAGTTATACAATCCCCCTAAATAAAGATCAGTAGTTTGCATATATGAGGAAGGAGAAGACACCACAACATCTACTGGACCAGCCGTCGTATTCTTTTTAAAAGCACTGCCATCATCATGAATGAGTGCTGCATCTTGGGTTGGCATTTTAATTTTAGTAAAGTAAAGCCCCAGTTCGTAGCCAAAACCAATTTTTGGCGTGTATCTTAAATTGTAACCAACAGAACGGGCATTGGAAATCTTCCCATCATAGACTGTAGCATTTACTTCAGTAATATCGTTAGGGTTGTTGCCAACAAAAGCACTAAAATCTTGATGTTTTCCAGAAATATCTGCATCAATACTACCGATAGATTGACTTAAATAAACCCCATGTTTAAGCGTCATTTTTGCTTGCACTTGAGAGATAGTGACAATTAGAAAGATAGTTGTTAGTGTTGTTTTTAACATTTTATTACGCCTCTTAAAATTTATAAATTAAACTGCTGATCATTTATTACCAAATCAGATAATAAAATTGGCATTATATCAGTTGACCCTTGGGCTAAATGGAATTTTTTAGTGCTCTTTAAACAAAAAAATCACACAGGTGCTTGCCATACACGACATTGAGGCTAAGGGCGCTCATTTTTGACGGAAATTTTATTTTGTGCTTTAAGGAGACCTTTGCATAAATAGGAACAATCATCAGAAACCCACTTTTCACCCACTTGGCGATTTTTTAAACCCAGCCTTAGCCCTGCTAGAACAAGGTTTAAAAAAATCACCAATTGGGCAAAAATTGGATTTTGCTAATCATCCCTATTTATGCAAAGGTCTCTTAAGATGACAACTCAAAAGAGCAATTGATTTCATCAAATCCAAATCCTCGAGATTGTAAAAACCGTTGTTGTTTGGATTTTTCTTTGTAATTACTTGGGGAGACTTCGCCATATTTTGACACTCTAACTTCTTTTGCTAAGGCGAAAAAATCATACGCAGACAAATCAAAATTATCAATGCCTCGTTGTTTGAGGTCCATGGCTATTTTGATTGAACCTTTGCCTTGATTGAAACGCATTTGAACAAATTCATTGGCAAATCGTTGGTCAGATTGATAATTTTGGCTTTTGAGCTTGTCCAATGCTTGCTCTATGTCATCTGCTTGATACTGCTGCGCAAGTTTGTTAGTGAGCTCCAAATAAGAATGCTCGCGTCTAGCGAGCATTTCTAAAGCACTATTATAAGCTGTTTTACTTAGAGCCTGCATCCTGATTTATATCATCTTCTGGTGTTAGTATTTTTTGCTTGATTTTTTCTTCCAAATCTAGACTCATTTCTGGATGTTCTTTTAAATAATCTCGTGCGTTATCTTTGCCTTGCCCAATTCTTTCGCTACCAACACTATACCATGCACCTGCTTTATCCACCAAACCATGCTTTACACCCAAATCAATAATTTCACTTTCACGAGAAATACCCTCATTGTAAAGAATTTGAAACTCAGCTTGTTTGAATGGTGGCGCCACTTTGTTTTTTAAAACTTTAACACGGGTTTCGTTGCCTAGAATTTCATCGCCTTTCTTAATCGCACCAATGCGACGAATATCCAAACGCACTGAGGCATAAAACTTCAGTGCATTGCCACCTGTCGTGGTTTCAGGGTTGCCAAACATCACGCCAATTTTCATACGCAATTGGTTAATAAAAATCACCATGGTGTTGGTTTTTTTAATATTAGAGGTGAGTTTTCTCAAAGCTTGAGACATTAAACGCGCCTGCAGGCCCATATGTGATGCACCCATTTCACCTTCAATTTCCGCCTTAGGTGTAAGTGCTGCAACAGAGTCAATCACGACAACATCCACACCACCTGAGCGCACTAGCATATCAGTAATTTCTAACGCCTGTTCGCCTGTGTCAGGTTGGGAGATTAATAGCTCATCTGTATTAACGCCTAATTTTTTAGCATATTGTGGATCAAGTGCATGCTCTGCATCGATAAAAGCCGCGGTGCCGCCGAGTTTTTGCATCTCAGCAATTACATGTAGGGTTAAGGTGGTTTTACCTGAGGATTCGGGACCATAAATTTCAATCACACGCCCACGGGGCAAGCCACCAATACCAAGTGCAATGTCTAAACTTAAACTACCTGTAGAAACTGCCTCAATATCAGTATTGGCTTCTGCATCACCCAGAAACATAACTGAACCCTTTCCAAATTGCTTATCGATTTGCGTTAATGCAACTTTTAGAGCTTGCTTTTTCTGTTCATCCACGGTGTTTCTCCTTAGGTAAAATGTGATGTAATTATATACGAAATATTATGACAACTTTTTCAAAAAATGACACGCATTTTATGTCACTAGCACTCCAACTCGCACGCAAAGGTCGATACGGCGTTGCATCTAATCCTATGGTGGGGTGCGTGATCGTCAAAGACAACAAAATTCTCGCTGAAGGCCATCATCAAACTTTTGGTAAGGCGCATGCAGAAATTAACGCACTCACACAAATCAATCACCAAGCTGATGGTGCCACACTGTATGTGACTTTAGAGCCGTGTGCACATCAAGGTAAAACGCCGCCATGCGCTCAAACCATCATTGATGCAAGTGTAAAAGAAGTGGTAATTGCTACGCTTGATCCCAATCCTTTGGTGAGCGGCAAAGGCGTAGCAATATTAGCAGATGCAGGTATTGTTGTTAGAACTGGTTTACTTGAAAACGAGTCCAAAGAACTCAACCGTGGCTTTATCAAACGCATGGAAACAGGCCTGCCTTTTGTCACTTGTAAAATCGCCATGAGCATAGATGGGAAAACTTCTATGGCATCTGGGCAAAGCAAATGGATTACGGGCAAAGAAGCAAGGCAAGATGTGCAAAAATTACGCGCTAAAAATCAAGCCATACTTACTGGCTCTAGTACAATATTGGCAGATAATCCATTAATGACAGTGCGCCTTGATGGTGTTGATAGTACGCCACTTCGTGTTGTTATTGATGGCAAAAACCAAATTACTGATACCACGCTCAAGATATTTTCCAATGATGCTAATACCAAAATTTTCAATAGCGGAAATACTCAACTCAATAAGGCTGGAAAATTAGATTTGCATCATGTCTTAGTGCAATTGGCACAACAAAATATTAATAGCGTCTTGCTAGAAGCGGGCCCTAAATTGATTGGTGCTATGGTAGAAGAAGGGCTGGTGGACGAATTTATCCTCTACACCGCACCAATATTAATGGGCAGTCATGCCACTTCAATGATGGCGCTTGCCATTCAACAAATGGATGAATGTTTGGCACTCAATATTAGAGATATTAGAATGGTGGGTAACGATATTAAAATAACAGCAATACTAAAGTGAGCATGACATCATTAACAAATAAAAATATCATCTTAGGTGTTAGTGGCTCAATTGCCGCTTACAAAGCGCCTGACATTGTTCGTCGCTTGCAAGATTTGGGTGCTGAGGTGCGCGTCATACTCACTCAAGGTGGCTCGCAGTTTATTACTGAGTTATCATTACAGGTGACTTCGAGAAACAAAGTGCATGATAATCTCTGGGACAAGGAAGTTGAGCTCTCCATGGGACATATTGAATTAGCCAAATGGGCTGATGCTATTTTAATTGCACCTACCAGTGCCAACACCATTGCTAATCTGGCCTCAGGAAAGGCTGATGATTTACTGAGTAGTGTCGTCTTGGCGAGTGATTGCCCAATACTTATTGCACCTGCAATGAATCAACAAATGTATGCTTCTGCTAGTGTGCAAGCAAACTTGAAAACATTGACTAAGCACCAAACTTTAATCATTGCGCCTGAGAGTGGTAAGCAGGCTTGTGGCGATATCGGTGAAGGTCGCTTAACCCAACCCATTGATATTGCTAAGCAAGTTGGGAATATTTTTCAAACTACCAAACTCAGTGGCAAAAAAGTCCTAATTACCCTAGGTGCAACCATTGAGGCGATTGACCCTGTTAGATATCTATCCAATCATTCGAGTGGCAAGATGGGTTCAGCACTCTCAGATGCTTGTATTGAAGCTGGGGCACAAGTGACATTAGTACACGGCAATATCAGTGTCATACTCAATCAAAAAGCGCAGATAATATCAGTAATGAGTGCTAGAGAAATGTACCAATCAGTCATGGACAACATTGCTGGGCAAGATATCTTTATTGCTTGCGCTGCGGTGAGTGATTATTCGACAAAAAATATTGAAAAAAATAAAATTAAGAAATCTGAAAAAACACTAATTTTAGAATTAACACCCACCAAAGACATTTTACAAACAGTCTGTAAATTAACACAAAAGCCTCTATGTATTGGCTTTGCCGCAGAGACACAAAATTTAGTTGAAAATGCCCAAAACAAGTTAAAAAATAAGGGTTGTGATGCCATTATTTTAAATGATGTTTCTAGGTGTGATTTAGGCTTTAAAAGTGATGAAAATGAGGTGTTGTTTTTAACCCAAGAAAACAGTATAAAAATTGAAAAAAATAGCAAACAAAAATTGGGTCGAAAAATCATTGAAATACTCAGTGAACAATTTTTATAAGATAAAAAACCTTGTTAAATCAACACTCAATAGAGTTACCCACAAATATGTGGATAACTCTGTTAATATCTCTATAAAAACAAGTAAAAACATTGATATATTGCGCTTTCTTATGGTTTTGAATAAAAAACAATCATTTATTTTTTTTAATTAAAAATCAATAATTTATAAAAAAATGTAAAAAAATAATTTTGATAAATATGTCATTTTTTTACTTTTTTCCCATTATGGGGAAAACTTTTTAAGTTTCACGCATTAAATCAGGTGTTTCACAGAATATTGGCGTATTCTAAACTGATGAGATTGCTAAAAATTATGATGTTATTTTATGTCCACTACTTATGCTAATTTACGCCCTTAGTTTCTTACTTGGGATTGGGTTATTTTCACTCAAAAATACACTGCAAATCAGCCCTATGGAATGGGTGGTAATTTTTGCGATATTTTTAACAATTTTCACGACATTTAAACACCACAAACCGCTAAGTTTAAATTTAGCGATTTTGGTACTTGGTTTTGCTTGGATGGGGGTTGTATCAACACAAATCTTAAGTGCTAAAATTCAAGATAATTACCTCAATAAGCCAATTCTTGTCAGAGGTGAAATTGTTGAATTGCCAGAAAAAACTTCACGCAGTACAAAATTTATTTTTAAAGCAAGCTCTCCTTTTCAAGGACGCTTAAAATTAACTTGGTATAGTCATTATAACAATAAAACCATCCTCGCCAAAGTACCTAACTTACGCACAGGGGAATCTTGGCAATTACTACTAAAATTAAAACACAATAATGGTTATCAAAATCTAAATAGTTTTGATTATGAAAAATGGTTATTCTACAAACGCATTAATGCCACAGGTTATGTGCGTACTTCATCTGATAATCAGCGCATTAATACCGATGATGGTGCATTTTCAATAGATAAAGTTAGACAAGATATTCGCTATTTACTCTCACCACAAATAGAAAAAAAGACATTTGGCGGTGTAATTAATGCATTAATTATCGGCGACCGCTCTTTGATTCCTGATGCACAGTGGTCATTATTCAAATCCACCAATACCACTCACCTTAGCGTGATTTCTGGATTACATATTGGGCTTATCTCTGGTTTTGTATTCTTACTGGTACAATTTTTATGGCGTTATTCCGCACGCTTAAGCATCATGATACCTGCACAGGTTATTGCTGCTTATTTTGGACTTATCTCTGCACTTTTATATGCATTGATTTCGGGATTTTCAATTCCAACAATTCGTGCCTTTATTATGGCAAGCGTGGTGTTTATTTCAATTATTCTTAGGCGTCATCATGATATTTGGCAACTCTATGGTATGGCATTGATATTGGTACTTCTTCATAACCCGTTAAGTGTTTTTAGCGTTGGTTTTTGGTTGTCATTTTATGTGGTGGCAATCATTATCTATGGTGCTGGGCAACATCAAGAAAAATCTTGGCTCTATCGCTTAATCTATATACAACTACTCATTAGTTTTTCCTCGTTGCCGCTTAGTATTTGGTTTTTTTCTGTTACTTCAGCCTTATCACCAATTGCAAATTTAATTGCCATTCCAATATTTAGTTTTATTGCCACTCCACTATCGCTAATCTCCGCCTTGCTGACTTTTAGTGGCCTTACTTATTTATCAGAGATAAGTTTTTCCATTGTTAATCAGTCATTGGTTTACCTGTTCGTCTTGTTAGAGCAATTACAACAATTTGATTTCAATCAATGGCATTACACGCAAACCTCATTGATAGATTTAGCGCTTTTTATCTTACTTGTATGTGTTGCTATTCTCCCTAAAGCATTAAAACTTCGTTGGCTATCTGTACTTGTATTGGGCTTGATGATATTGATACCTAACCCTAAAATGGATGACAACTCGGTACTAATTACGACGCTTGATGTCGCTCAAGGATTAGCCACTGTGGTGCAAACCAAAAACCATGTTTTATTGTTTGATACTGGCGCAAAATATCCTTCTGGTTTTAATCTTGGAGGGAGTGTCATTGCGCCTTATCTTCGTGCAAAGCACATTCAATATTTAGATAAGATTGTTATTTCTCATGGTGATAATGACCATATTGGTGGTCTTGATAATATTTTAGAAAATTTCAAGGTAGGTGAGATACTTAGTTCAGTGCCTGAGAAAATTCAAACAAAAGCTTTGACTTGTCAAAAAGGACAAAGTTGGCAATGGGATGGCATAATGTTCAAGATGCTAAACCCCGAAAAAGAAACCAGCTTTAAAGGTAACAATACCTCTTGTGTGCTTAAAATTTCTAATAAGAAATATAGCGTGCTACTCACTGGTGATATTGAGAGAAAAGCTGAGCACCATCTTGTACAAAACAATAAAGAAGAGCTCAAAAGCACCATTATGCTTGCACCGCATCATGGCAGCAAAACATCTTCAACACAGGCATTCTTAAACGCAGTATCACCATCATTGATTGTGGTATCCAGTGGCTTTAACAATCGCTTTAAACACCCTGCTAAAACCATTATTAAGCGTTATCAATCCAATGGTATCAAAGTATTAAAAACTTCTTGCTCTGGTCAAATTGATGTTTTACTTAGCGATACAATTAACATTAAGGAATATAGAAAAGAGTCTGCGTATTACTATTTGCGCCAATGCGAGGATTAATTATAACTAATATGACTAGATTGAGTACCTAGTAATGCATTAACTTCGTCAATTAATTGCTGGTTTGGAGTAACGAAATATGTGATATCTAGCAGCGCAAAACCTCTAGATTGTTTAACCTGATAATGCAGTCTAACTGGACACTGACCTTGATTTTGTTTGAGTACTGTTGAGAGTTTTTCAAACAGCGATATATGTTGATTATTGAGCAATATCTCAAAGCTTCTGGCATGCTTTTCTTTCACCACATCAATATTTTCAATTTTATCAACGACCAATTGCCAGCCATCTCGATAGTCATCTCTTTCTATTTTCCCAGAAGCCACAACCACTGTATCAATAACCAAAGCGTCACTCACAGAATATTTTTCATCTACCTCTGCGCTTAACACTTTGGAAAAAATAACCCCATTCAATGTAGCTTTACTATCTTCAAGTGTGATTGAGGCCATTAACTTGCCATTTTTGGTATTTCGATAATACACATCAGACAGTAGAGCCAATACTCGCACTTCTTTATTGTTTCTATATGCTAGCTTACCAGGAAAAGTGGCAGAAATATATTGTAAATCACGCTGATATTCATCAGTCGGGTGGTTGTAAAAATAATAGCCCATCACTTTATTTTCAAATTGCAGCGTTTGCCTGAATGAAAAACTTGGCACTGATAAATAATTCGCCTCATACTCATTACACTCTGACGCCTCGGCAAACAAACCACTTTGCCCACTTGAATGGTCGTTTTGTCGTTGCTCTGCTTGCCTCACTGCACTTGGATAAGTATTAATCAAAATCGCTCTATCAATTTTAAACCCGTCTAGAGCGCCACTATAAATTAAAGCCTCTAAAGCACGCTTATTAAGCATTTTCTTTTCTATACGCATACAAAAATCAAACAAGTCTTGATAATTACCATTCTTTTCACGCTCGGCAACCAAAACTTCAACCAAAGACTCGCCAACACCTTTGATAGCACCTAAACCATAAGTCAGCGTTTTATCATCTTGAATGCTAAATTCATACAGTGATTCATTCACGCTCGGCACTTTAACAATAAGCCCCATGGCTTGTGTCTCACCAACAGTAAAACTAATTCTATCAGTATCAGTCATCATCCCTGAAAGCACAGATGCCATGAAAGCAGCGGGATAATGCACCTTAAGCCAAGCGGTTTGATACGACACATAGGCGTATGCTACCGAGTGTGACTTGTTAAATCCATAACCTGAGAATTTATCAATTAAGTCAAAAATTTCATTGGCTTTATCTTCATCAATATCATGTTTTGCCGCACCCTTAACAAATACGCTTCGCTGTGCATCCATCTCTTCAGCAATCTTTTTACCCATCGCCCTACGCAATAAATCTGCGCCACCAAGCGAATAATCTGCCATTACCTGTGCAGACTTCATCACCTGTTCCTGATATAAAAATACGCCATTAGTGGGTTTTAAGATGTCTTCTAGCATTTGGTGCGGGTATTTCACTTCTTGCTTACCATGTTTTACATTGATATAATCATCTACCATGCCTGCATCAAGTGGACCTGGACGATACAAAGCAAGCATTGCCACAATGTCTTCAAATGAGTCTGCTTGTAATTTCTTTAGATAACCACGCATACCTTCCGACTCTAACTGAAAAATACCCGTGGTATCACAACGCTGCAATAAATCATAAACACCCTTATCATCTAATGACAAAGTATCAATATCAATCAGTGCTTCACTCAGACCCTTAGCATAAACAAGCTTAACAGTTTTATCAATGACCGTTAAATTAGACAAACCTAAAAAGTCAAATTTAACCAGTCCAAGCGCCTCAACATCTTTCATGTCAAATTGCGAAACCACACCATCTTCTGCGCTGGCTTTGTAGACTGGACAGAAATCACTAATTTTACTTGGTGCAATTAATACACCACCTGCATGCGTACCCACATTACGCACCAAACCTTCTAACTGCAAAGATAGGTCTATTAGCGTTGTTACACTTTCCTCAGAGTTATATCGATTTGTTAATTCTTCTGAAAACCATTTGTCTTTATTTTCTTGAGATTCATCCTCAGAAAAACGACCTAATGCACGCGATAAATTGATCTTTAAATCATTTGGAATAGATTTAGAAATACGATCACTAAAACCATAAGGATGCCCTAAAACACGCCCCACATCACGCACCACACCCTTAGCCGCCATAGTACCATAAGTGATAATTTGCGATACTTTTTCAGCGCCATATTTTTGCGATACATACTCAATCACTTCATCGCGACGATCAGTACAGAAATCCACATCAAAATCTGGCATAGAAACACGCTCGGGATTTAAAAAACGCTCAAACAATAATTCATGCTTAATCGGGTCAACATTAGTAATACCAAGTGCATACGCCACTAGTGAACCCGCACCAGAACCACGACCAGGTCCTACAGGTATACCATTGTCTTTAGACCAACGAATAAAATCAGCAACGATTAAAAAATAACCAGGAAAATCCATTTGTACAATCACTGAGAGCTCAAACGCTAAGCGCTCATCATAAATCTCACGCTCAATTTCTAACCCTTCTAAGCGTTTATCCAATCCTGATTTTGACTCCTGAGAAAAGAATTTTGCCATGCTAAGCCCTTCAGGTACGGGGAAATCTGGCAAATAATTCTTTTTATATAATTCAAAATGTACATTACAGCGCTTAGCAATTTCAACAGTATTAGTAATCACCTCAGGCAAATCAGAAAACAAGGTATTCATCTCATCGCCAGATTTTAAATATTGCTCTGCACAATAATGTTTTTCTCGCCTTGCATCCTCTAACAAGCCACCTTGAGAAATACAAATACGCGCCTCATGTGCTTCAAATTCATCACTTTCTAAGAATGCCACATCATTAGTTGCCACCAAAGGGATATCAAGCTCCAAACCCAATTCAACACAAAGATGCAGGTGCTGTTCATCTTGCATACGGCTCGTACGCTGCACACCTAAATAAAATCTATCTCCAAATGTGGTTTGCCAAATAGCTACTTTTTCTTTTGCCTTAGGTATTTGATTCTCAATTAGTGCTTGCGCCACATCGCTACGGACGGCTGGTGCAATCAATATCAATCCTTGATTATGCTGAATTAATTGTTCAGCACTAATGCTTGCGCCTTCCATCCCCTCGCCTTTTAGATAAGACAAAGAGATTAATTCAGATAAATTTAAGTAGCCCTGTTGATTTTGACACAAGAGCAATAAAAAAGATTTTTTACCTTCATTTTCAAGTGCAATTTCAGTACCAAAAATCGGTTTAACACCAGAACTTTTTGCCGTCTTATAAAGTTTTACAGCGGCAAATAAATTACCATTGTCCGTCAATGAAATTGCACTCATGCCTAACTTCTTAGCCTGATTGACTAATTTTGGTATACGAATCAAACTGTTATCAACAGAGTATTCACTACGGCATTGAAGGTGGACAAATTCAGTAGGCATTTAAAAGAATCTTAGTGTGTGGATTTTAAAAGTTTTATTTTAATCTTAAAATTAACTCAATCAATGATAAAAATAATTTTAAGATTCAGCCCTCTAATAAGACAAGTTAATATAAAAAGTTTCAAGCCTCTATATGCTTTTAAAAGTAGTAAATTATCATTTCCTACTCTGATATTTTTGTCGTTAAACTCATCTCTTACAGACAAAAAAATACCCCAATAAAGGAGTATTTTTTTTGGATAGTTAGGTGAGTCTAAAAACCCACAGGACCTGCATTAGCTTGGTCTTTAGCCTGCTGCTGAGCATTGAGTGCCTGAGCTTTGGCTTTATTGGCCAATTTCACACATTTCTTACCACCAGCCTTTTTAGCTTGTTTAATGAACTTTTTTGTATCACGCCATTCAAAACCAACTTTTTTAGCCTTTCTATTCTCAGCACTTGCTGCAGAGATTGCACTTTTACATGCAGCAGAAAGCTCAATTCCAGAAGCCTTACCAGAAGGGGAATTCTTCCCATTATGTGCATGGTCCGCTGCAACTAAATCAACTTGGACAGACAAAGCAAATGCAGTTAATGTTATTAATAATAGTTTTCTCATGTTATTCTCCTTTATTGTCTATATTCGGTACCAGAAATCTCCATGCCATTACTCATCACAGTATGGAAATATTCTAGATTATCATATTCTTTCTTATGTCTTTTAAATGGCTTAGCACGAACCTGCTTATTACAACCACCATAACGACGCTGAATAGTACCAAAACCATCACCTTTCTTTTTAGCCCATTTACCACGCCATACAGGGAAGTGTGTAATATGGCCTAACGCTGGTGATAATGTGTCACCACGAATACGCTGACCTGCAAAATCTATATGACAGTTTGCACAAGAAAGATTCAACTGACCACGCTTAGCATAGAAGAATTTTTTACCATCTTTATAAGCCGCCAACGCCTTAGCATCGCCTTCTGGAACAATGACATTAATCGTCTGACCTTCAGCAATAGTGGTTAAATAAGCCGACATCCATGCCAACTTACCTTTACCAGTACTAATTTTCTTCTCGCCATTCTTAACGCGACAATCAACAATGGACTGCTCTAAAGTATCAACCTTACTTTTAGCAGTATTCCATCTTGGAAATTGCGTACGAATAGTTTCATCGCCACCAGAAAAACAGCTGGAATAAGTTTTACCATTCTTAAATGCTGTCTTCCATAGCTTTTCACCTTTCTCAATATAATCTTCAAACGGAGGCATCTCCATCACTGCTTCAAACTGCCCCATTTTATCTTCACTCATTGCATAAGGACCTTTAGAAAAGTCATTTAACGACAAGTGAGAAAACTTCTTCTTGAAGTGACCTTGAAATGCATCAATATCAGCCTGAACAACTGACGACTGCTGTGCCGAAAATACAGTAGTTGAGCTTAATAAAGCCGCTACTGCCATTGTTGTTATAATTTTTTTCATTATTCCCTCCTTAATAAAAAACAGGATTACTTGGACTTTGCAGTCTTAGAGCCTGTTTTACCTTTATTATCCTTATATTTAAGTTCAATTGTGTCACCCTTAACACCCGCAACTTTAAACTTAAAGTACGGGTCTTTAGACATTGAACTACCAATATCTGCATCAACCACTTTATTGCCATTGTGCAATATAACCATGTGGTCAATGTGGTTTGCAGGAACTAATTTACCTTTTTTCTTACGAAGACCAGTTTCCATTGGGTGTTTAATTAACGCTTTAATACTGATAACGCCTTTTCTAGCTTTTGGCTTTAATTTAATCTTTGCCATAATAGTTTCTCCTAATTATAATTAATATATTGAATTAACCGCCGCAGCCGCCAATAGTTACTTTAACTTCTTTCGTTACTTTAGTGGTAGAACCACCTGCAGTAACCAGCGCATCTACTGCTGAAGTTTTACCCATCTTAACACGGGTAGAAATAAAGCCAACTGCACCAAACAAATTAAATGAAGCCACCAATGGCGTGCTATTTTCTTTTACCAAGAAAGAAATATTAGTTACATCACTTATCTTAGAAGCATTTACTTCCATTGGTACCTTTGCACCATTCTCAGCAATCTCAGGGGCTTTGAATTTAAATAAACCTTTACCTGCACTTGCTACATTTGATACTGCTGTATTTGACAAACCTTTGAATTTCGCTGATGCAGCGAAAACTGTTGACGGTGTTAGCAAGCCTGCACCTACTGCTGTTGCAACTGCAGAACCTGCTATTGCACTTTTTAAAAATAATCTTCTTTCCATTTTAACTCTCCTTGTTTATAGTGAATGAATAAAATCTGTAACTGAATCAACTTGCTTTTCAGTTAAAATTTTATGCTTGCCCATTGGTGGCATTAAAGAATTTGGATTCTTAACGGTTGCATCCCAAATTTGTGCTCTCAAAACCGCTCTATTTGGAAACCTTGCTTTCATTGCAACAAGTGGTGGTGCAACATTACCTGGCTGCGTACCACCCTGAATGTTATGACAACCTAAGCAATTACCGTGACTTCTACTAAATGCAGGGGCACAGCCTTCAACATTCGCAGGATATGTTTGTTTACACAATTTTGCCGCCTTCTTTAGTGCTTTCTCTTCCTTCTTACCTGCATAAGAAGGTGTTGCAAGAATTGCGATACTTACTACTGCGGATAATACTAATGTAGAAAAATGTTTGTTTTTAATCATTTTTTCTCCTCTTTATTTAAAAAATAAAAACCTTCAGCTGACTCTATAGGAACAACTGGATAGCCATAATACCTATATTGCAAACGAACGCAAGACTATCATTAAAACATAATATTACGATATATTAAACTTGTTCAGCGGCCTTAATAAGCGCACGCGCCTTATGCATGGTTTCATCCCACTCAGATTGTGGCACTGAATCATGCACAACCCCTGCGCCAGCCTGAACATAGAGTTTTTTATCCTTGATGACTGCGGTACGAATGGCAATTGCCATATCCATGCAACCGTGCCAGGAAAGATAACCAATCGCACCTGAATAAATATTGCGCTTAAGTGGCTCAACCTCATTGATAATTTCCATAGCACGGATCTTAGGTGCACCACTAAGTGTGCCTGCTGGAAAAGTAGCTCTCAATACATCAATCGCACTCATACCATCTTGCAAGCTACATTCAACATTTGACACAATATGCATCACATGTGAATATCGTTCAATTGACATTTTATCGGTTAACTTCACACTGCCTATTTTGGCAATTCGACCCAAATCATTTCTACCTAAATCAATGAGCATTAAATGCTCAGCAATTTCTTTCTCGTCTGCCAATAAATCTTTTTCCAACGCTAAATCTTCTGCTTCATTACTACCACGCTTGCGTGTACCCGCCAAAGGTCTTACTGTGGCTGTGTTGTTAGCATCAAAACGCGTGAGAATTTCAGGTGATGAACCGACAATTGCACTGTCACCTAAATTCAGATAATACATATAAGGTGATGGATTCAAAAAGCGTAATTGGCGATACAACTCCACAGGTGGTGCACTGAATTTGCTACTCAATCGTTGTGATGGTACCACTTGCATCACATCACCTGCAACAATATATTGTTGAATTTTTTCAACCGTAGTTTTATAATTGTCTTCACCGAAACTTGAGACAAAATCTTGCTCTTTTAAATTATCTGATTGATACTGTTCGCGCTTGTATGGCACTTGGATTTTATTTGAAATTTCCTCTAATCGTGCTTGTGCATCTTCATAGTTTTGCGTGTCTGGGTTAATATGAGTAATGATAAATGCTTGATTCAGAACATTATCAAATACCACCAAATCATCAGACACCATTAACAAAATATCAGGCATACCCAATTCGTCTTGTTGGTTAATTTTGGCTAATTTTGGCTCGATATAACGAATGATTTCATAACCAAAATAACCAACCAATCCACCATTAAAATCTGGCAATTCATCTATCTTCGGTACTTTGTACTGACTTAAATATTCTTCAACCCACATCAATGGGTCATCTACCTTATTTGACTCAAGTAACTCACCTTGATACTCAATACGCACATCATAGTCAAAGACTTTAATAACAGTTTGCGCATGCAAACCAATCATTGAATAACGACCCCATTTCTCTCCACCTTCAACCGATTCAAAAAGATAAGAATAAGGATTGTTAGCGAGCTTCAAATACAAATCTAATGCTGTATTTTCATTTGTATCAATCGAAATAGTTTTGTAAACAGGAATATGGTTATATCCATCAGCTACCGTTTTATCAAAATTCGCTTTATTCATGGCGAGACTCCCGTATTAACCCAATATAATTTATAAAATTCATAAAACAACACCTTTCCCACCAAAAACTCGGTAAATAGCTAGCTATTATTCTCATTTTTAGATAAAAATGCGCTATTTTCTGCATTCCCTAAATCACACTGGATTAATACAAGAGCCTCAAGCGTATTTTATATTAAAAGAGACCTTTGCATAAATAGGAATCATCATCAGAAACCCACTTTTCATCCACTTGGCGATTCTTTAAACCCAGCCTTAGCCCTGCTAGAATAAGGTTTAAAAAAAATCACCAAGTGGGCAAAAATTGGCTTTTGCCAATCACCCCTATTTATGCAAAGGCCTCTAAAAATAAAAAAAGCCATGCTAACTTACATTAGCATGGCTTTCTTTATTTAAGTAGTAATAACTGCTACTGTTCAGCGGATGCTTGCGTCTCTGCGTCTGCTTCACTCAATTCAGCTGAAAGTTGCGCCTCTGCTTCTGCAGTTTGCATGGTATTTTCTACACGACGAGCCTTACGCTCCTGATGATGAACAAAGCCTGTGCCTGCTGGAATTAAACGACCAACAATCACATTTTCCTTAAGACCTAGTAAATTATCAACACGACCTGTAGTCGATGCCTCAGTTAATACACGCGTTGTCTCTTGGAACGATGCTGCAGAAATAAATGACTCAGTTGCTAATGACGCTTTAGTAATACCCATTAGCAATCTTTGATAAACCACCAAGTCTTTACCTTGTGCTACTAGCTGTTTATTCATATCTATCACACGAGCATACTCAGCTGTTTCTCCATTCACTAAGTTAGAATCACCTGTGTCAAGCACTTCTACCTTGCGTAACATTTGTTTAACAATCACCTCAATATGCTTATCGGAAATATTTACACCTTGTAGACGGTAAACATTCTGCACCTCTTTAATCACATAACTCGCCAGTGCTTCTACGCCTAATAAACGCAAAATATCATGCGGGTTTGACGGTCCATCAGAGATCACATCACCCTTTTCAACAGTCTCACCATCAAACACATTAATTTGACGCCATTTATGAATCATCATCTCAGTGGCTTCGCCCTCTTGTGAAGTAATTATCAAGCGCTCCTTAGACTTAGTCGGATTACCAAAACTAACAATACCACTTACTTCTGCAAGAATTGAATGGTCTTTCGCTTTGCGCGCTTCAAACAAATCTGCAACACGCGGTAGTCCACCCGTAATATCACTGGTCTTAGATTGGTCTTTAGGGATCTTCGCTAAAACTTCACCTGCTGTAATTACCTGATTGTCTTCTAAATTAATCTTAACTCCTGATGGTAAGTAGTGTGTTGATAATACAACTTCAGAATCTTTTGCTTCAACGACTTTAATCATCGGCTTCAAACCTTTCGCTGCTGCTGAGCGTTCACCTTCATCAATCATTTCGAAGAAAACAAGCCCCGTTAATGGGTCTGTGTTTTTATTGACCGTTATACCTTCCACGAAGTCAACAAAAATCACACGACCTGCTTGCTCAGAAATAATGGGATGCGTATGTGGGTCCCAGTCCGCAATCTTGTCTTTTGCCTTAACTTTACCGCCATCTTTAACATGAGCAATTGCACCATAAGGAATCTTATATCGCTCAACCTCTTGACCTTTGGCATTACGAATGGTAACCTCAGTAGAACGAGAAATAACCACTAAGTCGCCATTCACATTGGTGATTGATTTAAGACTTTCGAAATGTGCGATACCATCATTATCAATATTGATGCTACTCACTGTTGTTGATGCAGATGCTGCACCACCAATGTGGAAAGTACGCATGGTCAACTGTGTGCCTGGCTCACCAATTGACTGCGCTGCAATCACACCAACTGCTTCACCAACACCAATCTTATGACCTCGTGCCATGTCATTACCATAACAAGAAGCACACACGCCGTAACGCGCATCACAAGTAATAGTAGAACGCGCCTTAATAGACTCTACACCCACTTTATTAATCTTGTCTGAATCCTCTAATGTTACTAAGTGACCCTTGGGTAGTAATATTTTCTTTGAATCCGGTACCATAACATCTTCAGCCATTACACGACCTAACACTGCCTTGCCTAATGTCTGCACAATATTACCACCCTCAATGGTTGCTTTCATCATCAAGCCATTTTCTGTACCACAATCTTCTTCATTCACAACTAAATCTTGTGCAACATCAACCAAACGACGCGTCAAGTAACCTGAGTTCGCTGTTTTAAGTGCTGTATCAGCCAAACCTTTACGTGCACCATGTGTTGAAATAAAGTATTGCATATTATTCAAGCCTTCACGGAAGTTTGAAGTAATGGGTGTTTCAATAATTGAACCGTCTGGTTTTGCCATTAGACCACGCATACCCGCTAACTGACGCATCTGTGCAGGTGAACCACGCGCACCAGAGTCAGCCATCATATAAACCGAGTTAAACGATGGCAATTTTTGAATCTTACCATCACTGTCTTCAAAATTCTCAAAGCCGATTTCGTCCATCATTGCTTTCGCAACAGTCTCAGAAGTTCGTGACCAAATATCAATCACCTTGTTATAACGCTCACCATCAGTCACCACGCCTTGTGCGTACTGCTTCTGAACCTCTTTAACTTGTGTATTTGCCTCATCAATCATGCCCGCTTTACTATCAGGAATGGTCATATCGTTTGAACAAAATGAAATACCTGACTTGGTTGAGTATTGAAAGCCCATATACATCATTTGGTCGGCAAAGACTACTGTGTCTTTTAATTCTTGCGTTTGGTAACAAACATGAATTAAGTTTGACACTACTTTCTTGCTAATCGCTTTGTTAATCAAATCAAATGACAATCCAGCTGGCAAAATTCTTGAGAAAATCGCACGACCTACTGTGGTATCAACAATACGCTTGCTGGTTGACTGATATTTACCATCAACTTTTTCATAATCTTGAATGCGTAATTTAACTTTGGCGTGCAAAGAAGTAGCGCCTGATTCATAAGCATTTAATGCTTCAATGGCATTGGCAAAAATTAGTCCTTCGCCTTTTTGATTAATCATATCACGCGTCATATAATAAAGACCCAAGATTACATCCTGTGAAGGCACGATAATTGGCTCACCACTTGCAAGATGTAAAACATTATTAGAAGCCAACATTAGCGTTCTTGCTTCCAATTGTGCCTCTTCAGATAAAGGTACATGTACCGCCATTTGGTCACCATCAAAGTCAGCGTTAAATGCACCACAAACTAGTGGATGCAATTGAATTGCCTTGCCTTCAATCAGTAATGGCTCAAATGCTTGGATACCTAAACGGTGTAAGGTAGGTGCACGGTTTAATAACACTGGATGTTGATGCACAACTTTTTCTAAAATATCCCAAACTTCTGGCGTTTCTGCTTCTACCATTTTCTTCGCAGCTTTAATGGTTGACGCTAAATTTTGTGCTTGCAGACGGTTATAAATAAACGGCTTGAATAATTCTAATGCCATTTTCTTTGGCAATCCACATTGGTGCAATTTAAGATATGGACCACAAACAATCACTGAACGACCTGAATAATCAACACGCTTACCAAGTAAGTTCTGACGGAAACGACCTTGCTTACCCTTAATCATATCGGCAATTGATTTAAGCGGACGACGGTTATTACCCATTACCGCACGGCCACGACGACCATTGTCAATCAGTGAATCCACAGCTTCTTGCAACATACGCTTTTCGTTACGCACAATAATTTCAGGGGCATCTAATTCTAATAAACGCGCTAAACGATTATTACGATTAATAACACGACGGTATAAATCATTCAAATCAGAAGTCGCAAAACGACCGCCATCTAACGGCACTAATGGGCGCAGGTCTGGTGGAAGAATTGGTAACACATTAAGCACCATCCACTCAGGCTTATTACCTGATTGAATCAAAGAATCAACCAACTTCAAACGCTTATTATACTTCTTAAGCTTAGTCTGGCTTTTGGTGTTAAGACTATCTTCACGAAGGTTTGCCGCTTCTTTTTCAAGTTGCATTTCTTTTAGAATGTCTTGGATAGCTTCTGCACCCATTTTTGCCTCAAACTCATCATCGCCATATTCATCAAGTGCATCATAATACATCTCTTCAGTCAACAACTGCTTATATATTAATGGTGTTGAGCCTGGGTCTGTGACTAAGAATGCCTCAAAATATAAAACACGCTCAATATCTTTTAATGTCATATCCATCAATAGTCCAAGACGCGATGGTAACGATTTTAAATACCAAATATGCGCTACTGGTGCCGCTAAGTTGATATGACCCATGCGTTCACGACGCACCTTTGATAGGGTTACTTCAACACCACATTTTTCACAGACAACATTACGGAATTTCATACGCTTGTATTTGCCACATAAACACTCAAAGTCTTTCATTGGACCGAAAACTTTAGCACAAAACAAGCCTTCTCTTTCAGGTTTAAAAGTGCGATAGTTAATGGTTTCAGGTTTTTTTACCTCGCCATACGACCACGAACGAATCTTCTCAGGAGAAGCCAGGCCAACTCTAATGGCATCAAAATCTTGCTCTTTGTTTTGCTGTTTTAAAATTTGTAATAAATCTTTCATATTTACACTCCTAATTAGTGTTGTTCAAGTTCAACATCAATACCTAATGAACGAATTTCTTTAACCAATACATTAAAGGATTCTGGCATGACTGACTCAGTCAAATTCACCCCGTCAACAATGCTCTTATACATCTTCGCACGACCAGTAACATCGTCTGATTTAACGGTTAACATCTCACGCAATGTGTGTGCTGCACCATAAGCCTCTAATGCCCAAACTTCCATCTCACCAAAACGCTGACCACCAAATTGTGCTTTACCACTGAGTGGTTGCTGCGTTACTAATGAATAAGGCCCTGTTGAGCGTGCATGCATCTTGTCGTCAACTAAATGATTAAGCTTCAACATATGCATATAACCAACTGTTATTGGGCGGTCAAATGCTTCACCTGTGCGGCCATCGTAAAGTTGTTCTTGACCAGATTCTGGTAAATCAGCCAACTTTAATAATGATTTAATGTCTTTTTCTTTAATACCATCAAATACTGGTGTTGCCATTGGCACGCCTTCACGAAGGTTGTTTGCCAATTCAATAATTTCTTCATCGTTAAAGCTGTTTAAATCCTCTGTCTTACCGTAAGAATTATAAACCTTATCTAAGAAGGATCTAATTTCCTTGACCATTTCAGTGCGTTTTTCATCCAGCATCGCAGCAATCTTGTAGCCTAAGCCTTTGGCTGCATAACCTAAGTGAACTTCTAGCACCTGCCCAACATTCATTCGAGAGGGTACACCTAGCGGATTAAGCACAACATCAATAGTAGAGCCATCTGCTAAATAAGGCATATCTTCCACTGGAGATACGCGTGAAATAACACCTTTATTACCATGACGACCCGCCATCTTATCACCCACTTGGAGTGTTTTACGCGTCGCCACATAAACTTTAACCATCTTCATGACACCTGGTGGCAGTTCTGCATCTTCGTTAATCTTAGCGCGTTCATTTTTAAAGAAAGCATCAAACTCAACTTGTTTCGCTTTAGCCTGTTTAACCAATACTGCTACTTCTTTATTAACAGCTACATCTTTTACTTTAAGCTTTGCAAACTCTTCATTGGTTAAAGGTTTCATATTTTTAGCACTTAGTTTCTCACCCGCCTTAATACCAGCAACAGCTTTTGTTACTTCATTACCTGAAAGTTTGAGGCGAATACGACGGAAAATATCACCATCAATAATACCAAACTCATCGTCAATATCTTTCCTGATTTTCGCCAATCTGTTTTCATCAATACTTTGTGCTCTTGCGTCCTTTTCAACGCTATCACGGGTAAAGACCTGTACATCAATAACTACACCAGATTTTGATGCACCAATACGCAACGAAGAGTCTTTGACATTGTTGGCTTTTTCACCAAAAATAGCACGCAATAATTTCTCTTCTGGAGAAAGTACAGTTTCACTCTTAGGTGTCACTTTACCCACCAAAATATCGCCACCCTTAACACGAGCACCAACATAAACCACACCAACTTCATCAAGTTTAGCAAGCGCAGATTCACTAACATTCGGAATATCAGCTGTGATTTCCTCAGGACCTAAAGTAGTGTCACGCGCATAAGAAGTCAATTCTTCAATATGAATGGTAGTGTAGCGGTCTTCTTGTATAACACGTTCAGAAATTAAAATTGAATCTTCAAAATTATAGCCATTCCATGGCATAAAAGCGATTTTCATATTTTGACCCAACGCCAATTCACCTAAATCTGTTGAAGGACCGTCAGCCAAAACATCACCTGCTAATATTTTATCGCCAGTTTTAACCAAAGGTTTTTGGTTAATACAAGTATTCTGATTAGAGCGCGCGTATTTTGTAAGGTTGTAAATATCAACACCCAATTCACTAACTTTAGTCTGTTTAGAATCAACACGAATAACGATACGAGAAGCATCAACCGCTTCAACCACACCACTATGTTTAGCAGTCACACAAACACGAGAATCCGTTGCTACAACACGCTCAATACCTGTACCAACTAAAGGCTTCTCAGCACGAAGTGTTGGTACCGCTTGACGCTGCATATTTGAACCCATTAACGCACGGTTCGCGTCATCATGCTCTAAGAACGGAATCAACGATGCTGCCACGGATGCAATTTGCTTAGAGTCAATATCAATTAAAGTGACATCTTCAGAATTTACCAAAACAAATTCATTCTTATGACGACAAGAAATTAAATCATCCATCAGCTTACCTTTTGTATCAACACTGGCATTTGCCTGTGCAATAGTATGTGTGATTTCATCAATCGCAGAAACATAAATAACTTCATCAGTGACCTTACCACTCTTAACCACTTGATACGGCGTCTCTAAAAAGCCGTAATTATTGGTTTTAGCATAAACTGCCAGCGTATTAATCAAACCAATATTTGGACCTTCTGGTGTTTCAATTGGACATAGGCGACCATAGTGTGATGGATGAACATCGCGTACTTCAAAACCAGCACGCTCACGCGTCAAACCACCTGGACCTAAAGCAGAAATACGACGCTTGTGTGTGATACCTGATAATGGATTTACTTGGTCCATAAATTGAGACAACTGAGAAGAACCAAAAAACTCTTTAACCGCAGCTGACACTGGATTAGAATTAATCAAATCTTGTGGTGTTAATTCATCTGTTTCAGCTAAGTTCAGACCTTCTTTAACTGCCTTTTCAACGCGTACTAAACCAATTCTAAATTGGTTCTCAATCATTTCACCGATTGCTCTTACGCGTCTATTCGCAAGCGTATCAACATCATCAACAGAATCCTTACCATCTTTAATGTTAATTAGTAATTTAACAACATTCAAAATATCTTCGTTCATCAACACATGTTCGCCTGTTTCAGCCTCAATGCCTAAACGACGATTAAGCTTCATACGACCTACCTTAGAAAGATCATAGCGTTCATTCTTAAAGAATAGATTGTTAAACAATAAATTAACCGCATCTTCCGTTGCTGGCTCACCTGGGCGCATCACATGATAAATAGACATACGCGCTTCAATTTCAGTTTGCGTCTCATCTAAGCGCAAAGTATCAGAAATATAAGCACCTGTCTCAGATTCATTGATATAAAGGATTTCAAGTTTCTTAATCTTGTTAGCTATGATTAATTCTAATACTTCTTCGCTAATAACTGTATTAGCAGCGATTAGAATTTCACCTGTTTCTTTATCGATAACATCCTGCGAAACAACTTTATCTAATAAATACTCAAATGGTGTATTAATTGATTTTACGCCTTCTTTTTCTAAGATTTTTGTGTGCTTAGTCGTAATACGACGACCTTTTTCAATCACAACATCTTTACCTGACTTAATATCAAATTCAGCAATTGTACCGCGTAATTTGGCAGGAGATAAACCCACATCGCAAGATTTTGCTTTAAGCGTAACATCAAGTTTCTCAAAAAATGTATCAAGAATTACACTTGAATCAAGGCCCATTGCACGCAATAATGTAGTTGCTGGTAATTTACGACGACGGTCAATTCGCACATATAAATGCTCGTGATGGTCAAATTCAAAATCCAACCATGAACCACGGTAAGGAATAATACGAGATGAGAATAAAATCTTACCTGAAGAGTGCGTCTTGCCTTTATCGTGTTCAAAAATAACACCTGGTGACCTATGCAATTGAGATACCACAACACGCTCAGTACCATTAATAACAAAAGTACCTGTGTCAGTCATCAATGGCAATTGACCTAAATAAACATCTTCTTCAATAACTTGCTTAATTTTTCGCTTCTTCTTTAAAGTTGAACCATTTTTATCAAATAAAACTAAATTTAATTTAACACGCAATATTGAAGCAAAAGTAGTGCCGCGTAATTTACACTCTTCAACATTAAATTTCGGCTGTTGTAGTTCATAATCTACATATTCAATTTCTGCATAACCGTTATTCGCTGTAATTGGAAAAACAGATTGAAAAACTGCATGCAAGCCAACATCTTCTTTTTCTTCTTTGCCTGCTTGAATAAAACCGTTAAACGATTCAATCTGGATAGCCAGTAAATCTGGTTCAGTTAAAATTGATTCTCTTGAACCAAAATTATTTCTAATTCGCTTTTTTTCAGTAAATGAATAAGCCATAATACCTCGCATTATTTAATCTTACAATTTAAAAAAGACAATCTATTAAGAAAGTCTCTAAGAGATCAAAAAACCTCTTTTAATAATAGGGTCAATCTATAAACCTTTATAGACTGATAACGCACTCAATAAGAGTACAAAAACACCAAAATCCCCTCACGGGGATTCTGGGTTTTTCGTAGAGCTAATTATTTAAGTTCTACGCTAGCACCAGCTTCTTCAAGCTGCTTCTTGACATCTTCAGATTCTGCTTTAGACGCGCCTTCTTTAATGGCAACAGGTGCTGATTCAACCATATCTTTAGCCTCTTTAAGACCAAGACCAGTGATACCGCGTACTGCTTTAATAACAGCAACTTTCTTCTCACCAAAACTAGTCAACATTACATCAAACTCGTCTTTTTCTTCTACCGCTGCTGCACTAGCATCTGCCGCTGCTGCAACTGGTGCTGCTGCTACAGCAGCAGATACACCAAACTTCTCTTCCATTGCTGAAACCAGTTCAACAACATCCATTACTGACATATCAGCAATTGCATTTAAAATATCTTCATTGGTTAATTTAGCCATGATATTTACTCCTTTTTATTTATATTTATTATTGTTTTTGTTGTGCCACTGCTGAAACCACTCGAGTCACTTGACCAAGAACATCATTTAGACTCCTTGCTAGTTTTTCAACTGGTGCCAACATCAATGCCATCACTAAGCTAATCGCTTGGTCTTTAGTTGGCAAATCTGCAATGCGCTTAAGTTCACTTGCTTCCACAAAGTCACCTGAAACACCCAGACCTCTAACAACTAAATCTTCGTTTTCCTTAACGAAATCTTTGAATACTCGTGCCACCGCACCTGGGTCTTCTTGTGAAAAACCAAGAACTACCGGTCCGCTCAACACAGGCATCACACATTCACACGCTGTATTCTCTAACGCTCTTTTTGCCAAGGTATTTTTTACGACGCGTAAAGAAACATTTGCATCTATTGCGCTAGCACGTAGATTAGTCATTTGCTCAACTGTTAACCCGCGATACTCAGCTACACCAACAGAAATACTACTCTGTGCGAGTGCATTTACTTGCTTAACAACAACTTTTTTTGCTTCAAGATTTAGAGCCATTTTGTCTCTCTCCTAAACAGTTTAAAAAAGAAAGTTATAAAATTTTATAACTTTCACCCTAGAGTATTCTCATACCCTCTACATAGGCTGAGTGTGTTACCACTCACTTAAACAAACACTCCAGGAGGAATATCTGCACCTATGGTCTTTGAGGTCATAGAATAATTCTAAGACCTAAAAGAATTTTTTTTAGTCTAAACTAAATATCTACTGAGGCTAAATCAACACTTAGGCCTGGACCCATCGTTGATGAAACACTTATTTTTTTAAAGTAAATACCCTTAGCCGAACTAGGTTTTGCTTTTTTCAATGCTTCCATTAAAGCAGTAATATTTTCAGCCAATGCATCTGCAGTAAATGAAGCTTTACCAATGCCAGCATGAATAATCGCCGCTTTGTCCGTACGATAGCGCACCTGACCTGCTTTTGCATTATTAACCGCAGTTGCAACATCTGGTGTTACTGTGCCGACTTTAGGATTAGGCATCAAACCACGAGGACCTAATATTTGACCTAAACGACCAACAACACCCATTGCATCTGGAGAAGCAATCACAACATCGTAGTTAAGGTCACCATCCTGCATTGATTTCATTAAGTCCTCCATACCAACAACATCAGCACCCGCTGCTTTTGCTTTTTCTATATTATCACCTTGCGTAAATACCGCAACACGCACTGATTTTCCAGTACCGTTTGGCAAAACTACTGCGCCACGTACATTTTGGTCAGATTTATTTGCATCAACACCAAGATTGACACTCACATCAATAGACTCATCAAATTTTGCTGTTGAACACTCTTTTAATAATGTCAACGCTTCAATCATTGCATAACGCTTATCAGCTTCAATTTTTTCTTCGATATTTTTTTGTTTTTTTGTTAATTTAGCCATTGTCTCAGCCCTCCACTTCAACACCCATTGAACGGGCTGTACCAGCAATAATACTCACTGCTGCATCCATATCATTTGCATTTAAATCTTTCATTTTAATACTTGCAACTTCTTCTAATTGTGCACGAGTAATCTTGCCAACTTTGTCAGTATGTGGCACACCACTGCCTTTTTTAATGCCTGTTACTTTTAAAATTAACAATGCTGCTGGCGGTGTCTTAGTAATAAAGGTAAAACTACGATCACTATAAACTGTGATAACCACTGGCACCTTCATACCTTTATCAATGTCTTGCGTTGAAGCGTTGAACGCTTTACAGAAATCCATAATATTCACACCATGTTGACCTAATGCCGGGCCTACTGGAGGTGATGGATTTGCCTCTTGTGCTGGAATCTGCAGCTTAATATAGGATTCAATTTTCTTAGCCATTTTTCTTTCCTCGAGGGTTTTCCCTCATTTTGGGTGCAAGCGCTGTGTTAAGAGCTCCCCTGTTAAATTAAGTCTTCTGTACTTGAGAAAACTCTAATTCTACTGGTGTAGTGCGTCCAAAAATCAACACCTCTACTTTCAGTAAATTCTTTTCATAATCAACTGATTCAACCGTACCATTAAACTCATTAAATGGACCATCAATAACCAAAATTTCTTCACCTGGTTGATAAGCAACCTTGGGCTTAGGCTTGTCAGCACCTTCTTGCACGCGTGCCATAATCTTATCAACCTCACGCTGTGTAATTGGCGATGGCTTACCCGAAGACCCGCCAATAAATCCAATCACATTGTTGGTATTTTTTACCAATAACCAACTTGGCTCAGTTAATTCCATATTGATTAACATATAACCTGGGAAAAATTTACGCTCAGCTGTTTTCTTCTGTCCATCTTTTAACTCTACCACTTTCTCAGTTGGAATCATGACATCACCAAGTAAGTCTGATAGCCCTTCTCTATCAATTGCCTCTTCAATTGTGGCCTTTACTTTTGCTTCATAACCGCTTCTCGCGTGGAGTACATACCATCTTTTAGACATCTTTAAAAACCTCTTTTTAATTTGTTAATAATTGCACAGCCCAAGTAAAGAATGCATCAACAATCCACAAGAAAATAGCGACGATAATTACCGCTACCATAATCATGCCGGTTGTCTTAATAGTTTCATCCTTCGTCGGCCAAACAACTTTGCGTAATTCAATTTTTGTTTCTTTTAAAAACGCACTAAATTGGATGCCTTGTGGCGATTTGAAAAACACAAATCCTGCTATTACTAAACCCGCCAGTAAAACTAACACCTTATAAAGTGTTACATTTAACTCCAACGGGTCTAAATAGAAAAGCGCAAGAAAACCCACTACAATTAGAAGCGATACAATCACGCCTATTGATGATTCTGATCTAACTTGATTCTCTACATTCTTACTCACATTACATCCTTTAATATGGCAGGCAAGGAGGGACTCGAACCCCCAACCAACGGTTTTGGAGACCGCCACTCTACCAATTGAGCCACTTGCCTAAAATTAAAAAAAATGCCTCTACCAATCCTATGGACTGCTAAAGGTATTTTTTATAAGACTCAAAATTGAGCCACTTACTTTTTCTATTTCTTAATCTGTCATCCGTTATAAATGCTAAAAACCAATGTCTTAGTCAGTTACTTTCGAGACAACGCCCGCACCAACCGTGCGTCCACCTTCTCTAATAGCAAATCTCAAACCATCTTCCATTGCGATTGGCGACAACAACTCTACTTCCATCTTGACATTATCGCCTGGCATTACCATCTCCACATCTTTTGGCAACTGACAAGCACCGGTTACATCCGTTGTTCTGAAGTAGAACTGTGGACGGTAGTTATTAAAGAATGGAGTGTGTCTTCCACCTTCATCCTTACTTAACACATAAATCTCAGCCTCAAACTTTGCATGTGGTTTAATAGAACCAGGCTTAGCCAATACTTGACCACGCTCCACATCTTCTCGTTTAGTGCCGCGAAGTAGAACACCGACATTATCGCCAGCCTCACCAGAATCCAACAACTTACGGAACATCTCAACACCTGTACAGATTGTTGTTTGCGTATCTCTAATACCAACAATCTCAATTTCATCATTAACATTAACAACACCTGCTTCAATACGACCCGTTACAACAGTACCACGACCTGAAATTGAGAACACATCTTCAATTGGCATAATAAAAGTTTTATCTGTATCGCGTTTAGGGGTTGGAATGTACGAATCTAGCGCTTCAACCAACTTAAAGATTGAAGGTACACCAATCTCTGATGTGTCACCCTCTAACGCCTTAAGTGCAGAACCAAAAATAACTGGTGTATCATCACCTGGGAAATCATACTCAGTCAATAATTCACGAATCTCCATCTCAACTAATTCTACTAACTCTTCATCATCAACCATATCGGCTTTGTTCATGTAAACAAGAATATAAGGTACGCCTACCTGCTTAGACAAAAGAATGTGCTCACGCGTTTGAGCCATTGGACCATCCGTTGCAGCAATAACGATAATAGCACCGTCCATCTGCGCAGCACCTGTAATCATATTCTTAACATAATCAGCATGACCCGGGCAATCAACATGAGCGTAATGACGATTCTCTGACTCGTACTCTACATGCGCTGTTGAAATCGTAATACCGCGTTCTCTTTCTTCAGGTGCATTATCAATATCTGCATAGTCGTTGAACTCACCACCGTTAGCCTCAGCCATAACTTTAGTTATCGCTGCTGTTAGCGTTGTTTTACCATGGTCAACATGGCCAATTGTGCCTACATTTACATGGGGTTTGGTTCTTTCGAATTTTTCTTTTGACATATTATTACTCCTGAATACTTTGTGTTATTTGTTTAATTTTTCGATGACATCATCGGCAACATTTTTCGGTGCTGCGGTGTACTTTGAGAATTCCATTGAGTAGCTTGCACGACCTTGAGTTGCAGAACGCAGGTCGTTTGCATAACCAAACATTTCAGCTAAGGGAACATCTGCTTTTAACTGTTTGCCATTAGGAAGGTCTTCCATCGCACCCACTAGACCACGACGCCTGTTTAAATCGCCCATTACATCACCCATATACTCTTCAGGAGTAACAATTTCAACCGCCATCATTGGCTCAAGTAGTTGAGGATTAGCCATTCTAACGCCTTCGCTCAAACACTTAGATGCAGCAATCTTAAACGCCATTTCATTTGAGTCAACATCATGGTAAGAACCATCATAAACAGTCACTTTCATATCAACCAATGGGAAGCCTGCTAGGACACCGTTTTCCATTTGCTCCTGAATACCTTTGTTAACCGCAGGTACATATTCCTTAGGAATAACGCCACCTTTAATTTCGTCAACAAATTCATAACCTGCACCTGGCTCTTGCGGCTCAATGCGTAGATAAACATGTCCGTATTGACCACGACCACCCGATTGTTTAGCAAATTTATGCTGATGTTCAACCATTGTGGTAATCGCCTCTCGGTAGGCAACTTGTGGTGCGCCAACATTACATTCAACATCAAATTCACGACGCATACGGTCAACAATAATATCCAAATGAAGCTCACCCATACCTGCAATAATGGTTTGTCCTGACTCTTCGTCACTTGAAACACGAAATGATGGATCTTCAGCAGCGAGTTTACCTAATGCAATACCCATTTTTTCCTGATCAACTTTGGTTTTAGGCTCAACAGCTAAGGCGATAACTGGCTCAGGGAATTCCATTCTTTCTAGCACGATTTTCTCTTTCATGTCACACAGTGTGTCACCCGTGGTTACATCTTTAAGCCCAATCGCTGCCGCAATATCGCCAGCACGCACTTCTTTAATTTCGTCACGCTCGTTTGAGTGCATTTGCACCATACGACCAATACGCTCTTTCTTGCCCTTGGACGAATTATAGACAAAATCACCTGCCTTTAACACGCCAGAATAGACACGGAAGAATGTCAGTGTGCCCACAAATGGGTCAGTTGCAATCTTAAATGCTAGCGCTGAAAATGGCTCATCATCGTCAGCCTTTCTAGGTGCTTTGGTTTCATCTTTGTCATCCAAAACACCTTCAATTGCGTCCACATCTAACGGCGATGGCATGTACATAATGATTGCATCTAATGCTGCTTGTACACCTTTGTTTTTAAAAGCGGAACCACAAAACATTGGAATAATATGATTACCAATACATTGAGAGCGAATACCTTCTTTAATTTCATCAGCTGACAATTCACCTTCTTCCAAGTATTTTTCCATTAACTCATCATTGGCTTCGGCTGCAGACTCAATCATAAATTCACGCTTCTCATCTGCTAAATCTTGCAACTCTGCTGGAATATCCTTAGTTTCATAAGTGGCGCCTTGGTCTGCTTCATTCCAATAAATGGCTTTCATGGTGATTAAATCAACCACACCTTTAAAGTCTTCTTCAGCACCGATGGCAATTTGCATTGGCACTGGATTTGCACCTAGACGAATTTTAATTTGCTCACAAACACGCAAAAAATCAGCACCCGCTCTGTCCATTTTATTAACAAAACCAATTCTCGGTACATTGTATTTATTGGCTTGGCGCCAAACAGTCTCAGACTGAGGCTCTACACCGCCAACTGCACAAAATAAAGCCAATGCACCATCTAATACTTTAAGAGAACGCTCAACTTCAATGGTAAAGTCAACGTGTCCTGGGGTGTCAATAATATTGATACGGTGCTCTTCAAACTGCTCGTCCATACCTTTCCACATACAAGTAGTTGCTGCAGAAGTAATGGTAATACCACGCTCTTGCTCTTGCTCCATCCAGTCCATGGTTGCACCACCATCATGTACTTCACCAATTTTGTGAGTACGACCTGTGTACAAAAGCACGCGTTCAGTGGTGGTTGTCTTGCCAGCATCAATGTGTGCCATAACACCGACATTACGATAGCGACTTAGGGGGTGATTTCTTGCCATTTTCTTAAATCCTTAAATTTACCAGCGGAAGTGGGCAAACGCTTTGTTTGCTTCTGCCATTCTATGTGTATCTTCTTTTTTCTTAAACGCAGTACCGCGGTTTTGAACTGCGTCCAATACCTCACCTGCTAATCTTAATTTCATACCTTTTTCACCACGCTTGCGTGATGCTTCAATAATCCAACGCATTGCCAAGGCAATTTTACGCTCAGACCTTACTTCAACAGGCACTTGATAGGTTGAACCACCAACACGACGAGATTTAATCTCAACTGCTGGTCCAATATTATCTAAAGCTTGCTTGAAAGTCTCAATTGGCTCGGCATTGCCCTTAGACTCGATTGTGTCTAATGCATCATAAACGATCTTCTCAGCTACAGATTTTTTGCCATCTAACATTAAAATGTTGACAAATTTAGCCAATACTAAATCACCAAACTTCGGGTCTGGTAGGATTTCTCTTTTAGGTGCGGATCTTCTTCTCATAGTTCTATTTCTCTTGTTTTAAATAAGTTTATTTCTTTGGTTTTTTAGTGCCATATTTTGAACGACCTTGCATTCTGCCGTCAACACCAACAGTATCTAATGCACCACGAACGGTATGGTAACGAACACCAGGTAAATCTTTAACACGACCACCACGAATCAAAATCACTGAGTGCTCTTGTAGGTTGTGACCTTCACCACCAATATAAGTCGTTACTTCGGCAGCGTTAGTTAATCTAACACGGGCAACTTTTCTTAGCGCCGAGTTAGGCTTCTTAGGTGTTGTGGTATAGACACGAGTACATACGCCTCGCTTTTGTGGGCAGCTGTCTAATGCCGGCACACCACTTTTTGTTATCTTCTTTTTGCGTGGATTACGCACTAATTGATTAACTGTTGACATAAATATTGTTCTCCAAAAATCTCTAAATAATTTTCATTAATATTAATCACTCTCGGTTTTTTGGAGCAATAAAGAGCGGGATTATACTGTGTTGGATTATTCTAGTCAATAAGTTTTATGTTTTTTTTACCAACTTATCCAATAAAAAACCACTGGCACGATTTAGCATCTCAAATACATCATCAAAACGCCCTTCAAAATATGGATCAGGCACACCTTTACCCTTATTTTGTGGAATGTTGTCAAGCATTAGAGCGAGTTTGTGTTGATGTTCTGATGGGCAAATATCTTGTAAATCCACTAAATTGCTAGCATCCATAGCAAAAATATAATCATAATGATAAAAATCCGACTCATGCACTTGTCTAGCACGCTGACTAGATAAGTCCACATTGTATTTATACGCTGCAACTTGGGAACGAGAATCAGGTTGCTCGCCAATATGATAGGCGTGTGTTCCTGCTGAATCAATCTCAAACAAATCTTGCACGCCGTACTTTTGCATTTGCGAGTGAAAAGCACCTTCGGCAGTTGGTGAGCGACAAATATTACCCATACAAACAAATAAAATTTTAGTTTTTTCCTTACTCATTACAATATAACTTAGATAAAATTCACCATTATATCAATTAAATATGCCCACTTACTCTATGCCAAATGATTTATTAAATTCTGCCAAGTCAGTTATTCTTACCGAAGCACAAGCCCTTACTCAGCTAGCCGAGAAACTTGACCAAAGTTTTGTAGATGCTTGTACACTTATTCAAAACTGCACAGGCAAGGTTATTTTAATTGGTATGGGTAAATCAGGACATATTGGTAATAAGATTGCTGCCACTTTTGCCTCTACTGGTACACCCGCTTTTGCAGTACATCCTGCTGAAGCAGGGCACGGTGATTTGGGTATGATTGAGCAAAATGATATTGCTATTTGCATTTCTTATTCGGGCGAATCTGATGAAATTATGACGCTTGTCCCAGTCATTAAACGCCTCGGTATTACTATTATCAGCATGACAGGCAACAAAGATTCTTCTATTGCAAAGATCAGTAATGTACATTTAGATGTTGGCGTGGAAAAAGAAGCTTGCCCACACAATTTAGCACCAACTTCATCCACCACAGTGGCGTTAGCCATGGGCGATGCTTTGGCAGTCAGTTTACTAAATAACAAAGGCTTTAGCCCAGATGATTTCGCCCGCTCTCACCCTAGTGGCGCACTTGGCAGACGCTTATTAACTTTTGTTAACAGTATTATGAAAACTGGCAATGATATACCCATCGTAAATAGCGATACCAAACTACTCAATGCCTTAATAGTAATGAGCCAAAAAGCCCTAGGTATGGTACTCATTACCGATGACAATACCTTAAAAGGCATCTTCACCGATGGTGACTTACGCCGCGTCCTAGAAACTCACTCCAACATCCAAACTCTAACCATCGGCAAAGTAATGACCAAAAACTACAAATCCATCTCAGCCGATAAACCTGCAATAGCAGCGGTAGCAATGATGGATGAATTTAATCTGAATTCACTGCCTGTGGTTGATGAAAATAATCAGGTAGTTGGTGCTATCAATACCCACACCCTAATGCAAGCAAAAATTATCTAAAAAATACTTAGTCGCCCCTTAAAAACCACTCCAAACAAACCAAAACCACCCATTTTTCCAACCATCTAAATCAACAAAACTGCTTTTTATCCAGCACCACAAAAAACCTTAGGTATTTTACAAAAAATAAGCCCAGTTTTTGCCAAAACAAAAAAATAGTGGCTATCACCAGCCATTTTCTCAAATTCCAAGCACAGGCAGCCATTAAAACATTAATCTCATCACCAACTTGCCCTTTGAGTAGGTTTCTAGAGAGTCTAAAATCTGATTTAAGATGTCCGATAATCGGCTCAATCGCTGCGCGTCTTTTACACAGTTTGCGCTTTTTGTCTTGTTGATAACGATTGTCTCGCTTAAGGGCTTTTTTAGGCAAAATGATGTTTGCACCGAGCACTACCTTTGCACCAACATAGCCTCGGTCGCATACCGCTTGTTTGATGGGTTTGTTTCTGTTGCTATTAGCATGGCTTATGGCAACATTTAAGGTTTTTGAGTCGTGAATATTTTTATCATGACTGGC
>NZ_UEXF01000028.1:0-779 GCF_900127505.1 thiotrophic endosymbiont of Bathymodiolus puteoserpentis (Logatchev)
TGGTATAATTTGAAGCCTGATTTGTTTATCAGAAAGCCTGATATGTTTCGGAGTGTGGTTTTTGAAAGTAGGGAATAACGTGGTGAAACCTGACACTTACTGATTTTGAAAATAAATCACAAGCTAACTTCTTATTAACTTTAAGTTGATTATTACCTACATACATATCAACACCAAGATTATGCAGTCTTCTTCCTTCTATATTAAGGCTATATGCAATTACAGCACCACTGCTCGCACTCAATAAGATAATAATAAGTGCCATACGCTTTATCATTCAAAAGCCTCTAGTGGTAGCGGAATACCTTCTCCACGACAAGAATAGTAATTTAAAGATTGGCATTTACTCTCATAATACATTTCTTTTATAACATATTCAGCACCACTAAAAACATTCAATTTGAAGAAACTCTTGAAACGCTTAATATTTACACCTTCCTTGGTGTGTGTATCTAAAGGATTAATGGGGTCAATGTTAATGTTATTATCTTTATCTCTCATATATTTTATACACTTATAAACCATTTGACAATTCTCGGTCGGATCTCCTCCTGAAAGGAGTCTTAACACATTTGGATCCATACCCCCCCATGAGTCATATTCTCATTAAACAAATACCTAAACGCCCCCGTCTGCGCCCCGTTTGCGAATTTACCGCCGCCAATCATCGAGATGGTGCCACCAATAACTGCCTCTATAGCAGTATTGCCAATCATTTCATTAGCCTTACTTGATTTGCCTGAGGATCCAAAGTAAGAGCCAACTGATCCCGCTAAGAA
>NZ_UEXF01000028.1:2538-9048 GCF_900127505.1 thiotrophic endosymbiont of Bathymodiolus puteoserpentis (Logatchev)
CTGTCTCCTCCTTTGGTGAATTTCTTGGGCTTGTTAAATGATGTCCAAGTAATAGATTTATTGCCATTTTTGGTCATATTGCCATTGGCATCGTAAGTGTAGGCTCTGTCTTGGTTGCTGGTATTGATTCTTAGGCCTGTGATTGAATTTGGCGTGTGGGGATGGGTGCTATTAACATTGTTATACTTGTAATCACCAACATCAGCTTTGTTGAGGATATTGCCATTGATGTCGTATTGGTAACTAACGGCATAACTATAATCAACATCATCAATCTTACCGGTGGTGCTTGATTGGGTTAGGCGGTCTAGGGCGTCATAAGTGAAACTTTCACTCAAACCTGAGATATGGTTTTGTCTTTGTGTGACATTGTCCATTAGGTCATATTCATATTCTAGGTTACGGATTTCATCAGGCTGGTTGGATGGATTGTTTAATAAATTGCACACTGACCCTAATTATTTCTAAATTGCACACTGACCCTAATTATTAATAGCGTCCCTTTTTATTAATTAGGCGATGGCAGTCCTTTATAGGTAAAGAATAAAATATTCTTAAGAGGTGTATTAATGCTTACTTTTTTATCTTTGTCTATAAAGCGCCAACTTAATAAAATATATCTACCTTCAAACTTCAAATTTTTAGTATAATCATGAATATATCTTGTGATTATTTTTGAACTCTTTGTAATAGCGTTAAGCAGGTGAGTGTATTCATGCTCAGATTCTGAGCGAACATATAGGTTGATTTCAATATACTTATTGTTTAATTCTTTCTTTTTGGCTACAACATATACATCAGAAAATGCAGAATAAAAATTATTAATCATAACTGTTATGTCTTCTAGAAAAAATAGTACTTTTGATAAATACTTAGTAGGATCATTTTGGCGAAACTTTTCTGCCATATATCCAATACTACAAGATTTTAAAGGCGCTATTTGATAACCCCCTAATTCCTTTAAAACTGGTTGTAAAAACTTGTCACTAGTAACATCTAATACTTTAACAGTGCCTGTTTCTTCCTTGATTTCACATTCTATAACATTAGCGTGTAAATTGATAGATATTGTGCAAACAATAAACAACAATGTGATGTGTAAATATCGCATTAACAAGACCCTCCTAAATTACCACTAGGTGCATAACACGCACCACCAAATTTATAGCCATTTCTATTATTATAACCAGCAGCACCTGAGGATCTTCTCCAAGCTCTGTAAGTATTGGTTCTAGCGACATTACCAAGTGATCCCCCTAAATCAGTGCCAGGATGGTCATTATAACCACCCCCATAAGTCGTATGCCCAAATTCATGAAAAAATATTGTATCTGCTTCCATATGCCCAAAACTTGGGTTTCTAGAAAGCCCATCCCAACGAATACTGTATCCAGATGCATTTGGTTCGCCAGCATCATAAATAATATCTAAATAACCATCTTGTGCAAGGTCTTTTGAAAAAGGACTTTTCGCATATAAGGCTATAGCATCCATAACACCCTGTTTACTACCATCAAAATTACCTTCTGGACCCATATCAGCAATATGGTTCAATTGCTCATCAGAATTGTTAAAAAACCTAACCTGCAATCTCTGCGCAGTATGCATACCCTTATTAAACAAATACCTAAACGCCCCCGTCTGCGCCCCGTTTGCGAATTTACCGCCGCCAATCATCGAGATGGTGCCACCAATAACTGCCTCTATAGCAGTATTGCCAATCATTTCATTAGCCTTACTTGATTTGCCTGAGGATCCAAAGTAAGANTTGGCTAGTTGTATTAAAGGGTCTTTGACATCTAATTGAGAAAAGAGCTCTGAATGAAAAAGATTTGATTGGGTGGATATTGGGCTAGATTTAGTTAACATTTTTTTAAGCAAAACGACCAAGAAATAAGAGGTATTTTAACAAAAGTTGGTTGATTTGTCTAGGGTTATTGTTGGTTTTATTGTTATAAATCAATTTGTTGTGTGGTTTTTAAGGGTTGACTAATTATATAAACCCCAACAACTTCAGATAGCAATCTAAACTTTCTTATTTAGATTTACTTTGTCGTAACGAATGAATTATTTTTTTAAATCCACTTTGAGGGTGAGTTATAAATATAACCGTTAATCATTTACATTCCAGACTTAGATTTTGCATATACTAAAATCCAGACTTAGCTCTTGCATATATTAACATCATGGAGGTAGTTATAAAAGAACTAAGTAAAAAAGAAAAAAAGAAAAAAAGAATAGCGTCTACCTTATTCTTAAACACACCTTTTCGGTACACATATATATGCATATATATTGGCAATAATCCCACCAACAGAATACCTATCCCACCACCTAAATAATCACCTATAAAAACTATAGGATAAAAGATTATGAATGCTAAAAAATTTGCAATTTCTTCCATTTATTTAAATTTATCAATTACTTTTTGATCTACAGAATCCCATGCCGTATTTTTAAATAAATTATTAAAAAAACCATAAGGCCCTTGCCCATAACCCAGAGTTCTAATATGTATAAAACCATTCATTAAAACTGCATCTCTTATTGCCACCCCAGGATCAAGCGTATGACCGGATAATGTTGTATTAACAATTCCTGTAGATGTTGCACTTGAAAGAATAGGGTCTGAAGTAACATATGGGATTACACTTGCAACAAAATATTGTGCATTACCATTGTTTAAAACTCTCCTATCCTGACCAGGAAACGCACCTATAGACTGAATTTGAAGCGCAACACTTGCAATTGAACAACCTAGAGAACTCGTAGAACACACAGCTGGAGATATCACCTCGTAATCATGATTTCCTGATGCAAAAAAGTGCTCAGCGCTGTCATTAAACAAATACCTAAACGCCCCCGTCTGCGCCCCGTTTGCGAATTTACCGCCGCCAATCATCGAGATGGTGCCACCAATAACTGCCTCTATAGCAGTATTGCCAATCATTTCATTAGCCTTACTTGATTTGCCTGAGGATCCAAAGTAAGAGCCAACTGATCCCGCTAAGAAACCAGCGCCAAAACTACCACCCATTCTGTCTTGCACGATACCGCCTGCTAATCCATGAGCGGCTAAGGTTTTCATGGAGCCTGGTTCCCATCCTGGGTTGTAGTGCATTTTGCCATCAGCACCTATTTTACCGCCTCGTAGTCCGCCAATACCCATAAACAACCCTGCTGGCAGCCCTGCACCTTGGGCTGCTTTGCCGCTACCTGTTGCGATATAGGTAACTGCGTAACTCACAGCGTAGGCAATAACCATCTGAGAAAATAGACCTGCTGTAATATCTGCCAAAATGGCTTTGGTCATTTCTGCTGCTATAACAGCAAGGGAAGGATAATTAGTATTGCCAGCATAACCACTTGGATCGGTGTATTTAAGCGGATTATTCATTACATAACTGTATCTATTGTAACTCTGTGTGTTGTACGGGTCTTGAATGTGTGGGTCAGCACTTAAAAAGCGTCCTATCTGTGGGTCATACACTCTACCGTTCATATGGATAAAGCCCATTTCATCAATGTGTTCGTGTCCAGTGAAGCCTCGGTTGGTGAGTGCTGGGATGATGGGGAGCAGTGGGTCGCTGGCGCGCCAGTCGCCTTTGCGTCTTTGTCCGAAGGCGGTGTATGCCATGCGTTCAACGATGTTGCCTTGTCCATCGGTGATGGTGTCTATTGAGCCGAGGTTGTCGTAATGTAGATAACGGGTTTTATCGGGGATTGGTGTTGCTGGTGTATCTGTTGTACCTGATGTGCTTGATGTACCTGCTGCACTCGTTGTGTCGGTTTTGATGTGAATGGCAATCAGTTGTCCATCGGCATAGATGAAGTGCTTGTGCTCGGTGTTGGTGTTTTGCTTGATTTTCTCATAAATCTTGCCAAAGTATTGAGTGGTGATGGTGGTGTTGTCACTGCTTCTTGTTTGTACTTTTTGGTAACGGCTTCTATTAGGTGCATAGGTGAAGGTTGTACTGTCTCCTCCTTTGGTGAATTTCTTGGGCTNGTGAATGGCAATCAGTTGTCCATCGGCATAGATGAAGTGCTTGTGCTCGGTGTTGGTGTTTTGCTTGATTTTCTCATAAATCTTGCCAAAGTATTGAGTGGTGATGGTGGTGTTGTCACTGCTTCTTGTTTGTACTTTTTGGTAACGGCTTCTATCAGGACCGTAGGTGAAGGTTGTGCTGTCTTTGCCTTTGGTAAAGCTTTTTGGTTTGTTGAATGAAGTCCATTGTATGGTTTTGTCATTGTTTTTGGTCATGCTGCCGTTGGCATCATAGGTGTAAGTTCTGTCTTGGTTGTTGGTATTGGTACTGGTATTGGTATTGGTTTTTATCCCTGTGATTGAGTTAGGGGTATGCGGACGAACACCACTAGCAGCGTTGTAACTGTAATCACCGACATCAGATTTATTTATTATGTTGCCATTGATGTCATATTGGTAATCCACTTTATAACTATAATCAACATCATTATTAATCCTACCGGTGGTGCTTGACTGGGTTAGGCGGTCTAGGGCGTCATAAGTAAAGCCTTCACTCAAACCTGAGATGTGGTTTTGTCTTTGCGTGACATTGTCCATCAAGTCGTATTCATATTCTAGGTTGCGGATTTGATTAGTGCTGTTGAAGTTTGATTTGATGGTGTATAGATGACCACTAGCGGGAGAGTACTCCTGTTCTGTTGAAAGACCATTGCCTACTATGTGTCCTGTTAAACGCCCTGCTGCATCACGGGATTTGACACGGTAGAAGTAAATATTAGCTGTATCGTTAAGCATGGCTTGGTAGTGGTTTTTGTTGTCGAGTTTTTTACGCCAGTGTTTGGTTTGATTGGCGGACGCTTGGGCTTGTTTTAAATATTTAGTTGCTTCATTGGCAAAATGATAGCTAATATTAGATCCATAATAGTTTGTATCGTGTACATCCGTGGTAATATCACCATCGCTCTTTTTTTTAGACTCTGAATCAAGTTTTTTTGCTTCTTCTTCAGCAAAGTCTTGTTTTTTTGAGCCTGAAGAATCAAGATATTTTTGTGCTAATGCTAATGATTTTTCTGTCGCATCTTTATAAAACTTAACTCCAGCTTTTGAAATATCTGCCCAATACTCACACTCATATTTACTTTTACACCATGCATAACCATTGATGTTAGATACAGCAGTGCCTTCAAAAACCCTATCAAACTTGCTATCAGTGGTGCTATCAGTATAACTACGCGCTTCATCATCTGCAACATTAACATTAGATAAATGCTGAAAACGCCTAAGTGCAGTAAGATAAGACTCTGCTAATGCTTTATAATATTCTGCTTTTAGTTGTAATATTTCTGCAATTTCATCCAATTTTTCAGCATTGTCTCGTAACTCTTGTGCTTTTTGCGCTAGTTCTGCTGATGTTAGGGAGGAATGATTTGCAATTTTCCTAGCTGAATTTGCACGAGAAACTAAACGATGGGTTTGTTGTTCAAGTTCTTGGACTTTGGTTAGTGTCTTGCTTGCATTCGCTAAACTGTCTTTCGTTAATTTAGCTAGATGGTCCCAATCATAATCACTAATTTGTGATTTGGGTGCTCGTTTTGCCAGTAAGTAACCATATTGATTATAAACATTCTCTACTTTGAATTTTTGCGGGCGAGTTTGGATACTAAGGCGTGAATAACTGTCATAGGTGTTTGTGGTGGTGAGTGTCTCTCCATTGGTGGTTAGCGTGGTTGATTTGACTCTGCCAAGTACATCATAACTTAACTCTTTTTTATAACCATTTGACCCTTTAACAACAGAGAGTTTACCTATGCCATTTGACTTGGTGTCATAAGTCCAAGTGCTGGTGTCTTCCACTTCAACTCTTTGGGTCATTCTGCCGAGTTTGTCGTAGGTCATGGTGCTGGTTTGTCCTTTGGCATCGGTTTGGCTGATGAGTTTGCCTAGGGCGTTATAAGCATAAGTCCAAGTGCCCATATCTGGGTCATTTATCTTGGTTTTGTTGCCCCTAATGTCGTATTCCATAGTGGTGGTAACCCCACCTACAACGGTTTTGATTAGGTTGCCTATACTGTTGTAATGATGCGTGAGCCGTGCATTTTTTGGCTCATCTATGCGGATGATTTCACCAATGGCGTTTTTGGTGGTGGTTTTTTGATGACCCAGGGGGTTGGTTATGGTGGTGCTAAAACCGTTGTAGGTGGTGGAACTGGTGGCAGTTTTGCCATTGTCAGCGGGCTTAGTAGTGCTGGTGAGTCTGCCGATGGCGTCGTATTGGGTGGTGACAAAATAACTTTGTTCATCTACGAAGTAAGGTAGGCTGGCACGCTGGACTCTGCCTAAGTTATCATAGTAGGTGTCGTTATTGATTTTGCGTCCATCAAAGCCAGTGTGTTGTCCTCTAAGGGTGCGATTAAAGGCATCAAAATAAGTGGTTTTGGGGCTGGATCCACTGGTTGTGGTGGTGACTTGGTATAGGCTATTTTGGGGTTCGTTTTTGTATAGGCTATTTGGTGATCCGTTTTCAT
>NZ_UEXF01000028.1:10941-15402 GCF_900127505.1 thiotrophic endosymbiont of Bathymodiolus puteoserpentis (Logatchev)
TAGGATATCTTGTGGTTTGTTTTCTACCCATTGATAATGCACTTTAGTGGTGGTGCCATCGGCTCTACTCTCTAGGGTTTTTCTGCCAAGGGAGTCATATTGCCAAGTGGTACTTAAGCCGTTAGGGCCTGTGAGGGTTAGAATGTTGCCTGTTTTGGCATCGAAGGTTTTGGTTTCAAAGTGACCTAAAGCATTGGTAGTTTTGATTGGAAACTTGCCATCAGCAGAATACTTAATGGTCGTGCTGCTACTAACAATACCGTTGCCTGTTGTTGTGCTTTTGGTTTTGTTGCCAAAACGGTCATATTTATAAGTGGTGGTTAGGGACTTATTGGTTTGGGGCGCAATGGTTTCGGAGGATAGCAAGCCTTTGTTGTTGTAGGTAAAGCTGGAGGTGCGGGTGATATTGGGCGTGTTGGGGGCTTTGTGAGTGACAGTGGCTTTGGTTAGTCTGCCTAGGTGCCACTTGGCAGGATCGTTATTATAGGTGTTTTGGGTGGTTTTGGTAAAGGTGTTATCATTGCCCTTGGTGGTTACTGAGATGGTGCCGACATTGCCGTAGTTGTCAATATTGGATTGATTGGTGGTAACGGTAGTTAGTAAATTACTTGAATTGAAATCATAGGATTTTTCTTGGCTTTGGTATAAATAAAGCGAATGGACTTTGTTGTTATGAAGAGACTTGTTGCGATAAGTATTTATTTGTTGGTTCAACAACTGGCGAGATCCGTTGGTTTCAATATATTCTTTGGTTGCAGTAACTTGAGCAGCATAAGGATAAGATTGATTGTATTCAGTGCGGGTGAGTTTGTTAGATTGTAAGTCTTTTTTCTCAATCCAGCCAAAGCCTAGATTGCCTCTGCCTTTGACATTGACTTTGGCTTTGCCGTATTGATAAGTGGCGGTGTTTTGTCCGCCAATGGCATTGTCGGTGGTGACAGATGAGATGACTTGACGGGCATTTTGGATGTTGATGTTTGGGTAAGATCCATTGACACCTTTAGTATAAACAGATGAGTCGGTTAAGGGTTTATAATTTAGGGTGGTTTGAATGCCGAAGCCGTTGGTGATAGAGCTAAGCTTTGTTGCTTGTTTGCGTTGATTAATGAAAGTTACTGTATTGTCTGGTCGACTTGTGACTACATCCACCAAGCCATCACCATTTAAATCAACAAAGCGAGTACCAGTATTTTTATGGTTGTTATTGGCAGTTTTTGCAGAGGTTTGATGTTTATAACTTCTAACCCAACTGCTACCTGTATTAAGATAGACTTTCTTAGTTGTGTGAATGCCTTCTAAAACATCAATTAATCCATCGCTATTAATATCCACAAAACGAATACCAGTATCTTCATGACCACTGGTTAAAATTGATTCAGGAAGGATGAAATCATGCGTTGATGACCAACCGTTACCCGTATTCAAATAAACTGCTTTACTACCACCTTTGCCGTACAACATATCAACAAGTCCATCACCGTTGATATCTAATAGTTTGACAGGTGAATTACCTATAGATACACTTGTTTTGATGGGTTTTGGTAAAGCGTAATTGTTAGATACTTTCCAACTGTTGCCTTGGTTAATATAAGTTGTTGTAACGTCACCTAATGCTTTAATAATATCATCCAAACCATCATTATTTATATCAGCTATTTTTACGCCCATCTGTTTATAGCCAAAGAAATCTGGGCCAACTCTTCTCCCAATTGTTTCGGTTATACTATTGGTTATATTAATTGGAATAGCTAAATTGCTACTTTCTACCCAGTTACTGCCATTATTTAAATAAGCCTTTTTATCATTATCTCTACCATAAACAATGTCTATCAAGCCATCGCCATTGAGTTCTGCAAAATGCATACCTGATGGTTTACGATATAAAATTCCATCTTTAGAAACCTCTATCCACCAATTATTATCCCTTTCTTCCACAAACCATATTCTATAAGTATAAGTGCTAACGATAGGTTGTGGCAATACAAAACTACTACTTAGCTGCCAGCCACTGCCTGTATTTAAATAGACTTTCTTGTACGATTGTTCGCCTCTAACATAATCCAGTAAACCGTCACCATTAACATCTAAAAACCTAACGCCTTGATCTTCAAAGGCATCATTAACAATAGGTTCGTTCAATTTATAACTACTATTTTCCAACCAACCCTGAGCTGTATTGATATATGTTTTTCTATCAGTACCCTTGCTATAAATAAAATCTACTAAACCATCACCGTTAACATCTCTTAACCTGGCCCCTTGATCTTTATTATCTTTATTAGCAATGAATTTTTTAGGATAATATTTTTCGACTTTCTGCCAATTTTCCTGACTTGTATTACTTACATCACTTGCATCACTTGCATCACTTTCTTCCCACTCAAACTCAGTTTTTGGCAAGCATTTGTCGTTAACACATTCCTCAATTGAGCTTAATTGGCTTCTCTTAGGTGTGCCGTAGTATTGATAGCTTAAATCATAATCTCTAAGGCTGTTGTTGTTTGTGTATGTGGTAATATTACTCAAGCGTTTGGTTTGTTGTAGTTTGCTGCCTGCTTGATAAGAGGTATGAGTATCATCTCTATCTTCATAAGTCAACCTAACTGAATTACCAGCATAATTAATGCGCTGTAAAGTGTATTCACCTTTGTCATTGTCTTCGTTATAAACATAATTCATTGAATTATTAGCAGCATCGGTGATTTTATTAACCGCCCAAAATCTAACAACTGATTTACCTTGTGCTTCAATCTTGGAATCATCCGTATTACCATACTCAAAGGTTTGTCCGCTTTTGGTTTTAACCGTCCAATGATTGCCCGTGAATTTAACTCTACGAAAGCTCTCAATCTCAGTGCGATATTCTGAACCTGATTTACCATCTTGCCCACTAATGGCGATTAGGCGCTGGCCATCTAGGCAATATCTGTCATTATCATTATAACCAACCCCGCCTTTCATGCTATCAGTAGCAATGGTTTTACTACAACGATGGATGGCCGATAAACCACTTAGGCCAAACCCTATGCCAAGCAAGCCATTGCCTGAGTTAGAGTTATAATTAATTGAGAGCTCTGGCTTCATGCCACTGATACCCGGTGGCATAGTAATTGGAATGCTGTAATTAACAGCGCCTTGTTCTACACTAAGTGCACCTGCTGTAGAACCCACTAGAGCTGAAGTGTCAATAATAGGTAATGGTTCAGTACTAAAAGCTTGATAAGGGAATAGACTTGATAAGCCCAAGAACAGCGTTGTAAGGCTGGTGGCAAGTAGTGTTTTGATGCGTTTCAACAATGCTAGTGTGTTTATTGTAAATAGTTTGTTCAGTGTTTTAAGTCTTATCATTCTTTATCCTTTGTCATGTGTATTGTTATTACGGGTTTTGTTTTAAAGCTTCTAGTTGCGCTTTAATGTCTTTAATCTTTTGTTGCTGGGTAGCTCGTCGTTTGTCTAGTTCTTTTTGCTGTTGTTCGCTCAATGGCACCACTGGCAGATTTAGCCCAGCAATAAGACTGTCCATCTTAGCAATAATGCCGTCTGCCTCAGTAATGAGTGCATCCGTTTGTTTGATTTCCTCTTTATCTAAGGGTGGCAGTGGCTTAGGGAAGCCTGGTGGTAGGCGCGGGTCATTATTAGTAGCCTCGTTACTTACTTGGTTTGAATTGTTATTTGAATTGTTGCTTGGGTTAAATGGGTCTTGGGTTTGGTTGGTATTGGCTTGTGTATTGGTGTTAGTGTTGTTAGTGTTGTTACTGGGTGTTACTTGTGCGTGGTTATCAACTGAGGTATTTGTATTAGATGGGGTGATAACTGAAACACTAGATTGGGTATCTTGATTGTCTACATTTAAAGAAACAATAAGACCTGCTATTAACAAAATAAAAACAATGGAAATTAAAGATTTTTGTTGTGTTTGGGTCATTTATTAATGTTGTGTGTGAAACATAAGATTTGTGATTTGTGTAGTATAACTTATAATTATTTGACTTGCAACAATATTAGAAAAACAAGTTAAATCTAGAATCTTGAATGCGCATAACAAGTGCAATTTTAATTGTCATTAAATAGCCGGTTGTAACAAACTTTGCTATTTTCTTACCACAGGAAATTGCAATGCACTATCAACAACTGACTAACGATAAACGATACCAGATAAAAGCGTGTTTACAACTGCATATGAATCAGATTGGCAATGCCAATCTGTTAAACAAAAGTCCAGTAACTATCTCATGTGAGATTAGGCGCAATAACTGGTAAGCAGGTTATCGACCCAAACAAGCCAATGATCAAGCAACAGCACATAGACTTGGCACTAAGGAGCACATTAAACTAACCGATAAACTTAAACAAGACATTGCCAAACTGATTAAACAAGAACTTAGTCCAAAACAAGCTTGTGATTATCTTGTAGCACACAGTAAAACTAAGCTGCATCATGAAACGGTCTCCAAGTGTGTA